>JBDTZX010000551.1:0-3674 GCA_040004895.1 Rhodanobacter sp.
GCATCACCCAGCGTGTGCACGAAATCGCCCACGCCCAGGCCGCAGACCTGCGCCACCATGTGGGTGAGCAAGGCATAGCTGGCGATGTTGAACGGCACGCCGAGGAAGATGTCGCCCGAACGCTGGTACAGCTGGCAGCTGAGCTTGCCCTCGGCGACATAGAACTGGAACAGCGTATGGCACGGCATCAGCGCCATCTTGGGCAGCTCGCCCACGTTCCACGTGCTGACGATCAAGCGGCGCGAATCGGGGTTGCGTTTGATCTCGTCGATCACCCACGCGATCTGGTCGACCACACCTCCGTCGGCCTTCGGCCATGCCCGCCATTGCTGGCCGTACACGGGCCCGAGATTGCCGTCGGCATCGGCCCACTCGTCCCAGATGCGGACGCCGTTTTCCTTCAGATAGGCGATGTTGGTGTCGCCACGCAGAAACCAGATCAGCTCGTGCACGATCGATTTCAGATGCAGCTTCTTGGTGGTGACCAGCGGAAATCCGCTGCCAAGGTCGAACCGCATCTGCCAGCCGAATACGCTGCGCGTACCGGTACCGGTGCGGTCGCTTTTTTCGGTGCCGTTTTCCAGCACATGGCGCAGCAGGTCGAGATAGGCGCGCATGCTCAGGCCTTCGCTGCGACAGCAACGGGCAGCAGCGTCGGCGCGCGGCGCGACATGGCCAGCAGCCATACGCCGGCGAGGATCAGCGGAAGCGACTGCATCTGACCCATGGTCACCCAGGACGTGCCGAACAGGTAGCCGAGTTGCGGATCCGGTACGCGCACGAACTCCACCGCAAAACGGAAACAGCCGTACATCAGCGCGAACAGACCGCTGACGAGATAGCGCGGACGCGGCTTCATCGAGACCAGCCAAAGCACCAGGAACATCACGATGCCCTCCAGCGCCATTTCGTAGAGCTGCGAAGGATGCCGCACCAGCCCGCCCCATTCCTGCAGCTGCTGTGACAGCGCCGGATGAATGCCGGCATAGGCGACATCGTCGGCATGCGCATGCTTGAAGATCATGCCCCAGGCCAGCGAGGTCGGTTTGCCCCAGAGTTCATCGTTGATGAAATTGCCGAGCCGGCCCAGGCCCAGCCCGATCGGCACCAGCGGCGCCACGAAGTCCATGGTGTCGAAGAAGTGCAAGCGATGCCGGCGCGACCACCAGAGCGCCGCCGCGAGCACACCGAGCAGGCCGCCATGGAAACTCATCCCGCCGTCCCACACCTTGAACAGCGCCAGCGGCTGGGTCCAGATCCAGCGGATCCCGCCTTCGTAATAGAACAGCATGTACCACAGGCGCCCGCCGATGATCACGCCCATCATGCCGTAGAAAAGCAGGTCGCCCAGCGCTTCGCGGCTGACCGGCAAGCGGCCCTGGCGACGCCGGTACTCGCCCAGCAGCGCCACGAAGAAGAACCCCAGCAGGTACATCAGGCCGTACCAGTGCACCTGGACCGGCCCCAGGCTGAAGGCAACAGGATCGATATCGACGACGAACGGCTGGGACATGATCACGACGCTGGCGGATAAAGCGCCAAGTGTAACTGGCTGGCAAAGCCCGGCGGCATGCTTCGAGCTCTTCCGGTGTGCTGGCGGCGCGCGCTAGAATCCTCGCCGGACATCGACTGTGCGCAAGGCCGGGCAACCGCGGGGGCGGTCACGGAGATGTTCACATACAGCCAGACCGTTGCGCTCCAGACGGCCGGGCTCACCACAGGGAGCGTGACAAGGGGAAATCGATGTCGAACCGTATTTTGCGGACCGCGCTGTGCGCGGCGTGCCTGTCGTTGCCGGTGGCCGCCGTGGCGGCCGACCTGATTCCAGTGGAGGATTTTGCGCGGCATGTCCTGCTGTCGCAGCCCACCCTTTCGCCAAACGGGCAGTACATCGCCGTGAACATGAACGACGTCAGCGGCGACTCACACGCGCTGGCCATTTACAACGTGAACGACACCAGCAAGATAGTGAGCCTCTTGCGTCTGCCCAAATATGAGGTGGCAGCCACTATCACCTGGGTCAGCAATACGCGCCTGGTGGTGGAAAAAGGCAAGCAGTTCGGCTCTATCGACAAGCCTTTGTCGACCGGAGAAATCATTGCAACCGATTTCAACGGAAAGAATCAGGACTATCTCTACGGCTACCAGAGCCAGACGTACGGAAGGCGCTCTGGTACGCGTGGTACCGACAATGGGTGGGGCGCAATTGACGGCGTGCCCACGCCAACCAATGGCCATTTCTTCATGGCTACGCAAAGTTTCGAAAACAACGATTACAGCACTCTCTACGACGTCGACGCGAGCAGAAACACTCGCCATCTGATCGGCCAGGTCGGCATGGGTGGAATGAGCTTCATGGTCGGTGCCGACGGCAAGGCCCACTATGCCTACGGACGCAACGACGACTGGAACTATGTGGTTTATCACCAGCAAGCAGGCGGCTGGTCGAAAATGTCGCCCACCCAGATCGGAGGCACCTTCTCACCCATTTTCTTCACACCGGATCAGAAACGCGTCTACGCCAGCTACGACGCCGGTGGCGGGCCGGCTGCGCTGGTGGAGCAGGACGAAAACGGCGGCAATCGCAAGGTCATGGCCAGTGACAGCTTCAGCAACATCGGCCTGGTCGAATGGACGGCGCTCCCCTATCAGCCGTTTGCTGCAGGAGCATCTGCCGGCGTACCAAAGGTCAGCTATATCGATCCCAACATGCCGATGGCAAAACTGCACCGCGCACTCAGCCAGAAATTTTCCGGTTATGTCCATTTCATAAACTTCAGCGAGGATGGCAGTGAGTTGTTGTTTTCGGTGGCCAGCGACCGCGATCCGGGAACCTACTATCTGATCAATACGCACAGCTACAAGGTGATCAAGCTGTTTGCCACTGCGCCATGGATCGATCCAGCCAAGATGGCTGAACGTCGTCCTCTCCGGTTCAAGGCCAGCGATGGGGTGGAGCTGGAGGCGATTCTTACGGTCCCGAACGGCGTCAGCCTGGCCAACCTGCCGATGGTCCTGCTGCCTCACGGCGGACCCATCGCTCAAGATGACTGGTTTTATGACGACGATGCGCAGTTCCTGGCTAGTCGCGGCTACCTGGTGCTGCAGGTGAACTATCGCGGATCCAGTGGCCGGGGCGTCGACTTCGTGGAAGCCGGCTATCTGAAATGGGGCACACGCATCCAGCAGGATCTGATCGATGGCGTGAAGTGGGCAGTGGGCGAAAAGTACGCCGATCCGAAACGCGTTTGCGTCTACGGCGGCAGCTTCGGCGGCTATTCGGCAATGATGACCGTCATCCGCGCACCGGGGATGTTCAAGTGTGCTGTCGGCTACGCAGGTGTCTACGACTTGGCGATGATGTACAAGAAAGGCGATGTCCGCGAGGACAAATCCGGGCGCAGCTACCTGCAGACCGTCGTTGGCAAGAACGATGCTGATCTCGACGCGAATTCGCCTGACAAATTAGCCGACAAGATCGATGCACCGGTCTTGCTGGTCCATGGCGAGGACGACAAGCGTGCTCCGTTCGCTCAGGCCAAGGCGATGCGAGCTGCGCTGGACGCGGCGCACAAACCTTATGAATGGTTGAGCAAGCCGGGCGAAGGGCATGGGTTCTACGACGAAAAGAACAACGTCGAGTTCTACAACCGGCTGCAGACCTTCATCGCCAA
>JBDTZX010000177.1:0-3670 GCA_040004895.1 Rhodanobacter sp.
TGATCTGCGGCCATCGCAGCGAACACGCCGCGCTCGAAGAGACGCTGGCCGAATGGACCGGCCGCGAACGCGCGCTGCTGTTCTCCACCGGCTACATGGCCAACCTCGGCGTGATGCAAGCCTTGCTGATGCGCGGCGATGTCTGCGTGCAGGACAAGCTCAACCACGCCTGCCTGATCGACGGCGCACAGTTGTCCGGCGCCGAACTGAAACGCTACCCGCACGCCGATGTCGATGCTGCCGCGCGCCAGCTGGCAGCGCGCAGCGACGCCGCGGCCTTGCTGGCGACGGACGGTGTGTTCAGCATGGACGGCGACATCGCGCCGCTGGGCGCACTCGCCGCGCTGTGCACCCGCGAGCACGCCACGCTGATGGTCGACGATGCGCACGGCCTGGGCGTGTTCGGCGAGCGCGGTGCCGGCAGCGTGCGTGCGGCTGGCCTGGACCAGCGCGACGTGCCGGTGCTGATGGCCACGCTGGGCAAGGCACTGGGATGTTTCGGCGCGTTCGTGGCCGGCTCCGCCGACCTGATCGAAGGCTTGATCCAGTTCGCGCGCCCGTACATCTACACCACCGCGATGCCACCCGCGCTGGCGGCCGCAACGCTGTCCGCAGTGCGGCTGGCGCAGACCGAACAATGGCGGCGCGACAAACTGGCCACGCTGATCGATCGCTTTCGTATGGGTGCCAGCCAGCTCGGTTTCGCGCTGATGCCATCGAGCAGCCCGATCCAGCCACTGCTGTTCGGCGATGCGCAGGCGGCAGTGCAGGCCGCCAGTCATCTCGAAGCGCACGGTCTGCTGGTTACCGCGATCCGCCCGCCCACGGTCCCTGTTGGCGGCGCACGGCTGCGCATCACTCTGTCGGCAGCGCACGACGAAGCGCATGTCGACCGATTGTTGACTGCGCTGGAGACCCTGCGCCCACAGAGCTCCGCCATCACTCCCGTATAATCGCCGCCTGCTCCGCCGCCTGCTCCGATAAGTGCTGCCGCATGTCGATCGTCAACATTTCTGCCTACAAGTTCATCAGCCTGGACGACCTGCCCACGCTGCGCGAGCGCCTGCTCGAACGCTGCACAGTGTTGGTGCTGAAGGGCACCATTCTGCTGGCGCCGGAGGGCATCAACCTGTTTCTTGCCGGCGGTCGCGAGGCGATCGACGGTTTCATGAGCTGGCTGCACGACGACATCCGCTTTGCGGATATCACGCCGAAGGAATCGATCTCCAGCGCAGCACCGTTCGGCCGCATGCGCGTGCGGCTGAAGAAGGAGATCATCACCATGCGGCTGCCGACCGTGCGCCCCGAAGGCGGCCGCGCGCCTTCGGTGGATGCGGCCACGCTGCAACGCTGGCTGATGCAGGGCGGTGACAACGACGGCCGCGAGGTGCTGTTGCTGGATACGCGCAACGATTATGAAGTGGCACTCGGCAAGTTTGACGATGCGATCGACTACCGGCTCGCCAGCTTCACCGGTTTTCCCGCGGCCATCGCCGCCGATCGCCAACGCTACGAAGGCAAGACGGTGGTGTCGTATTGCACCGGCGGCATCCGCTGCGAGAAGGCCGCGCTGCACATGCAGGACCTGGGCATGCCGCATGTCTATCAGCTCGACGGCGGCATCCTGAAGTACCTGGAGCAGACTGACGGCACCCACTGGCGCGGCGACTGCTTCGTGTTCGACCAGCGCATCGCCGTGGACACGGCACTGGCGCCGGCAGCGCCGGGTGCGGAAGCAGCATGAGCCTGTACGTCGAAACGCTGGGTCATGGCCCGGTCCCGCTGGTGATGCTGCACGGCTGGGCGATGCATGGTGGCGTGCTGGCCCCGCTGGTCGAGGCGTTGCGGGATCAGTGCACGATGTACGTGGTGGATCTCCCCGGTCACGGCCATTCACGCGATTGCGGCATTCCGCTGGAGCCGCAGGCCTGTGCCGCGGCGATCGCCGCCGTCACGCCGCCAGCGGTCTGGCTGGGCTGGTCGATGGGAGGGGTCATCGCGCTCACCGCCGCGCTTGAGCTGCCGCAGCAGGTCCACGGTCTGGCGATGCTGTGTGCGACGCCGCGGTTCGTGCGCGATGCCAGCTGGCCGCATGCCGCCGACGATGCGCTGGTGCACCAGCTTGCCAGCGATCTGGCGACCGATTATCACGCCACGCTGGAGCGCTTCCTGATTCTCGAGACGCTGGGCAGTGCCGACCCACGCGCCGAACTGCGCCAGCTGCGTTCGCTGGTCTTTGCCCGCGGCGCGCCGGACCTGCGCGTGCTGCAGGAAGGCATCCGCATGCTGGAGACGTTCGACCGACGCGCAGCACTTTCGCATCTGGTCGTGCCCAGCACATGGATCGCCGGCCGACTCGACCGGCTGGTGCCGCCGCAGGCCATGCAGTGGTCGGCGAACGCCAGTCGCGGCCGCTACGTCGAACTCGCGCATGCGGGACATGCGCCGTTCTTCGGCCACGCCGACGCCGTGGCGCACGCATTGAAGCCACTGCTGTCCTGCGCAGCCGTCGGGCCGGTCGGATGAGCGCCTTCGAACTTGATCGCCGCCAGGTGCGCCGGCATTTCAGCCGCGCCGCGACGAGCTACGAGCAACACGATGTCTTGCAGCGCGAAGTGCAGCAGGCGCTGCTGGAGCGTCTGGACTTCCATACGCAGACGCCGCAGCGCGTGCTCGACCTAGGCGCGGGCACCGGCCGCGGCACCGCACTGCTGAAACAGCGATACCCGAAGGCCGAGGTGATCGCGGTCGACCTGGCGCTGCCGATGCTGCGCGCGGCGAAGAAGCACAACCGCTGGCTGAAGCCCTTCACCCGCGTGTGTGCCGACGCCACCACGCTGCCGTTCGCCGATCACACAGTCGATGTGCTGCACTCCAACCTGTGCTTCCAGTGGATCGACGACCTGCCGGCCCTGTTTGCCGAGTGCGTGCGCGTCTTGCGGCCCGGCGGACTGCTGCTGTTCTCCAGCTTCGGTCCGGATACGTTGAAGGAACTCCGCGCCGCCTGGGCCGAGGCCGACCAGCAGCCGCACGTCAGTCGCTTTCTCGACATGCACGATGTTGGTGATGCGATGCTCGCCGCCGGCCTGCGCGATCCGGTGCTCGATGTGCACCGCTACACGCTGACCTACAGCGAGCCACGCAAGCTGCTGGAGGAACTGCAGGGGCTCGGCGCCACCAACGCCGATCATGCGCGCGTGCGCGGACTCACCGGAAAGACGCGCTACCGGCGCATGCTCGCCGCGTACGAGGCTATGCGGATGGACGGCCGTATTCCGGCCAGCTGGGAAGTGGTCAGCGCGCATGCGTGGGGACCACCGGAAGGACAGTCGCGACGTGGTGCGGGCGGTGGCGATATCGCCAGTTTCTCGATCGACAGCCTGCGTGGATCGCGACGCCCATAACGCGGCTCATGTCGTCGCGGCAACGAACGCCTTCGGCACGTTGACATCGATCCAGTCGAGCATGAACCGCTCCAGCGCCATTCGCGGCGGCACCTCGATGGCGGCCGCCCGCACAAACGCAGCGGCCGTCTTGATGAAGGACTGCCTCGACTGACTGGAAGCCTGCCGGGCGGCAGCCTGCTGCTGGCGCAGCCGAACGATCGGTGCCGATGGCTGACCCGGCCTGGCGAACTTCTGGTAGCGCCGCAGCTCATCGGCCACCACGC
>JBDTZX010000460.1:0-3664 GCA_040004895.1 Rhodanobacter sp.
TTGGCGGCGCGTTGCTGGACGCGGGTCTGGTCGACGAACTGCTGATTTACGTGGCGCCGATCCTGCTCGGCGACAAGGCGCGTCCCTTGCTGGAGCTGCCGAACCTTGCGGCCATGTCAGAGCGTTGGTCGTTGCAGGTGATTGAACAGTGTAGCGTCGGCCATGACTGGCGATTGCGCCTTCGCCCTTCGCCTGGAAAGCAGACGACATGACTTTTCTTCCGCTGGACGATGTGTGCTGGGGCATTGTCGGCTGTGGCGCCGTGACCGAGTTGAAAAGCGGACCGGCCCTGCAACAGGCTGCGCATTCCTCGCTGGTTGCGGTGATGCGTCGTGATGCGAACAAGGCCAGCGACTATGCACAGCGGCACCACGTGCCACGCTGGTACGACGATGCGGCTGCGCTCATTGCCGATCCGTCGGTGAACGCGGTATACGTCGCCACACCACCGTCGACGCACAAGCAGTATGCGCTGATGGCGATCGCCGCAGGCAAGCCGGTCTACGTGGAAAAACCGATGGCGATGAATGTCGTCGAGTGCGAGGCGATCATCGCCGCGGGCAACGCCGCTGGCGTGCCGGTCTTTGTCGCCTACTATCGTCGCGCGCTGCCGCGCTTCGCGAAGGTGCGCGAATTGCTGAAGGACAGTGCTATCGGTGCAGCGCGCGCGATCAACGTCGTGCTGCATCAGCCACTGCATCCGCGTTATGCCGATCCCGCCATGACTCACTGGCACGTGCAACCTGCGATATCCGGTGGTGGCTTGTTCATGGATCTGGGTTGTCACACGCTCGATCTTCTCGACTGGTTGTTCGGCCCGATCGTCAAGGCGAGCGGACACGCCACCCATCAGCTTGGCGTTTATGCGGCCGAGGACAGTGTGGCGATGAGTTTCGCGTTTGCCAGCGGCCTGGTCGGTACCGGGGTGTGGCAATTCGGCAGCTTTCGTTACCACGACAGCGTCGAGATCATCGGCGACCGCGGGCGGCTGATATTTGCCACTTTCGGCGACGGGCCGATCACGCTGGAGAACGCCGGCGGAATCCAGACGTTTCATCTCGACAACCCGCCGCACATCCAGCAGCCCTTGATCGAGTCCGTGGTGGCCGAACTCAGAGGAGACAAGAGCGCCTGTCCATCCCATGGCGAGAGCGCTGCCCGCACGGCGTGGGTAATGGATCAGGTGTTGCAGGATTATCGGTCGTCGGAAAATTCCGTGCGCGCTTGATGCGCCGGTGCGGATCAGGGAAGCGTCAGCGACAAACGCCCGGGATGCTTGACGACTCGCGCGTACGGCAGCAACGGCCAGTCCGCATTCGACTCGCATACCCGTGCCGCACGCGCGAACGAGGGCTCGAAGAAAATGCCTTTCGGCGTGAGATACCAGCCGGGGAATTGCCATACCCCCGGATCGTCGTAACCGCACTCGTCGTCGTCACCGTGGCCCGGCGTCATCTGCTTCGGATATTGCGCGGCGAGCTCCGTCTCCAGCCACGGCGCAAATACGTTTGTGCGGTAGCTGGAATAGACATCGGAACTGACGGTGTTGGTTTCGGCATTGGCACGTGGCGTGCCGTCCTCGTCGGAATGGTCGGCGTAATGAAACGGCTTGCCCTTGCCCACCCAGACCAGGTCTTCGAGCGACAGCACGCGTGCGGTGCGCGCATCCAGGTTGATCGGTCCATCGCCGAAATCGGGATGGGCGCCACCGCAGTCGTAGCTGGTGAAGACGCTGATGCTGATCAGCGCAGGTGTCATCAGGCGCGGTGTGACCGTTTGGTCATAGTCGCCGCCGTCCTGGTTGGCGGTGGCGATGCAGGCGTAGTGCGAGCTGACCTCGCTCCACAATCGATCCGTCAGCAGGTCGTTGATGCGTTCGCGTTGCGGTGCCGGATAGCCATCCATGATCCGGAAGAAGGTGACCTTCGAGTCTGGTTCGATCCACCACTGCAATGCATGACCCATGAAGTCCTGCCGACGACCTTGCTGCAAGGTCAGTCCGTGCAGGCGCAGGTACTCGTAAGGATTGCTCCGCGCGATGCGCTGCAGATAGGCCGGCACATCCGCCGGCGGCGGCGCGGTCGAGACTGGCCGCAGAACCAGTTTCAACGTGTGGCCCTGGGCGTTTTGCCAGCTGCCGGTCCAGCCGCCGTCCGGCTGTTTGACGAGGTCCACTTGCGGGCGATTTTCATCGTCATCGTTGCCTTCGAGCAGCTGCAGGTGACCGGCTGAAATCAGCTTGCCGTTCAGTTGCAAGTCGCGATGGTGTCGCGTGTAAAAATAGCGCGCCGTGACGCCGTGCTGATCGGGCGGATCGATCTCCATGACGATGCTCTGGTTCCCCAGCGAACCGGTATAAGCCGTTCCGGGCTGGTCGGCAGACGCGCTGGCGTTCGGCGCCGCCAGCAGGCTAATCAGGAACAACAGGGAACACAACGGGAGGCGCAGCAGCATGGCGTAGGCCCTGGGTCGGGATGCCGCCGATGATGCCGCAGCGCTGCCTGCCGATCCATTGTTTCATCTTGGCAACAGCGCGTTCGACATGCAGGGCAGGGCTGTGATGCCGAAACTGATAGACTTCGTGAGCCGGCATCGCCGGAATCAAACGTCTTCAGGGCGGGGTGAGATTCCCCACCGGCGGTAGGTGCTCCAGTGGATCGGATGCACAAGCCCGCGAGCGCCTTCGGCAGCTTTGCGCTGAAGGGTCAGCAGATCCGGTCTGATGCCGGAGCCGACGGTCCACGCAACGTCCCGTGAGGGTCGTTGTGCACAGTCCGGATGAAAGAAGACGGCGACACGCGAGCCTTGGTGGCACGCGTTTCGCCATGCGCCCTTGAGGCGTTTTTCGCAGTCACTTTTGCGGGAAACGTGTCATGTCTTCAAGCCAGCAGCCTGTGTTCTCCATCCTTCATTCGGAGGGTGCCTAGATGTTTACCGGCATCATCCAGAGCGTTGGCCGTGTCGTGCGGCTGGAACCTCGTGGCGGCGACGTGCGCCTGCATGTCGATACGACCGATCTGGATCTCGCCGATGTGCAACTGGGCGATTCGATTGCGGTGTCCGGAGTGTGCCTCACCGCCGTGACGCTGGAAGCGCGAAGGTTCGGTGCCGACGTATCCAACGAGACCTTGTCGCTGACCTCGCTGGGCAAGCTCAAGGCAGGCGACCCGGTGAACCTCGAGAAGGCACTGCGGCTGGCCGATCGGCTCGGTGGGCATATGGTTTCCGGCCATGTCGATGGCGTGGGCAAGGTGGTTTCGATCACGCCTGATGGCCGCTCGCAGCGCTGGACGTTCGAGGTGCCAGCCGCCATTTCGCGTTACATTGCAGCGAAGGGATCGGTCTGCATCGACGGCACCAGCCTTACCGTCAATGAAGTGGCCGGGCATCGTTTCGGTGTCAACCTGATCCCGCACACCATCGAGCACACCGCGTTTCATGCGCGGCGCGTCGGCGACGCGGTGAACATCGAGGTGGATGTGGTGGCGCGTTACGTCGAGCGGCTGCTTTCGGGTGGCGAGGTGCCGCGACTGGACGAGGCATTCCTCAAACAGCACGGTTTCGCCTGATCTTTCGGCTCCTCCCCCTGCGTGCCCCGAAGAGGGACTTCCTTCGGTCGCAGAGGAGGTTGGGAGGGGGTAAGGCTTTTGATCTTGCAATCAAG
>JBDTZX010000276.1:0-3662 GCA_040004895.1 Rhodanobacter sp.
CAGCTCGCCCAGTGACAGCGTGTAGTGCCATTGCGGATCAAGCAGGGTGCGGCGGGTCAGCACGCCGCGCACGTGGCCGGCATCGTCGATCACCGGATATCCCTGATGCTGCATGTCGGGCAGGCCTTCGTTGAACCAGCGGCGCACTTCTGCCAGTGTCTGCGTGGTACGCAAGGTCACCACCTCGTGCGTGCAGGCATCGCGCACCACCACCTGGTCCAGATAATCGGCCGCGTATTCGGCCGGTACGCGCACGCCACGGCGGGCGATCTTCTCGGTCATGATCGTGTTGCGCATCAGCAGCGCGGAGATCAGGTAGGCCGCGGTGCAGCCGCCTAGCAACGGCAACAGTCCGGCTGGCTGGCCGGTGGTCTCGAATGCGAACACCACCGCGGTAAGCAGTGCGCGCGCGGAGCCGGCAAAGATGGCCGCCATGCCTACGAGAGCGGCCATCCGCGGATCGACGCCGAACTGTGGTGCCAGCACCGCGAGGCCCATGCCTATCAGCGCACCCAGCGCACCGCCGATGGTGAACAACGGTGCCAGCGTACCGCCGGAGGTGCCGCTGCCCAGCGCAATCGACCACGACAGGAATTTCATCACGCACAGGAATGCCAGCGCATGCAGAGTGAGCTGACCGGACACGATGTCCTCGATGTTGCTGTATCCCACGCCCAGCGTCAGTGGCGCGAAATAGCCGATCATACCTACCGCAACACCGCCGATCGCCGGCCACCACATCCAGTGGATCGGGAGCTTCTCGAATACATCCTCGATGCCATAGACGAGCCGCGTCACGCCCACGCTGATCAGGCCCAGTACTGCGCCGATGCCGACATAGACCAGCAGCGCCAGCAGCCCGGGCGTCGCCAGCGCCGGCATCGCAAAGACCGCAGCCGAGCCCACCGTGGCATAACGCACGCCGGTTGCCGCGACAGTTGCCAGCGCCACCGGGATCAACGAACGCGGTCGCAATTCGAACAGCAGCAATTCGATCGCCAGCACCACCGCCGCCACGGGTGAACCGAACACCGCCGCCATGCCGGCCGCCGCGCCGGCTGCCAGCAACACCTTGCGCTCGGCACCGGTCACATGCAGCAACTGACCAACGAACGAGCCGAGTGCGCCGCCGGTGGCGATGATCGGACCTTCCGCACCGAACGGGCCACCGGTACCGATCGCGATCGCCGAGGAAATCGGCTTGAGGAAGGTGATCCGCGGCGGAATCTTCGACTCGTTGAGCAGCACCTGCTCCATCGCCTCCGGAATGCCATGACCGCGAATCGCGCGCGAACCCCAGCGCGCCATCGCGCCAACGATCAAGCCACCGATCACCGGCACCACGATCACCCAGGCACCCAGATGATTGCCCGCCGGCGAGGAGAACGCGGTCGAAATGCGGCCGTAGAACGCCAGGTTCGTCACCAGCCCGATCAGCGCGGTGAGTATCCGTGCAATGAAGGCGGCGGCCACGCCAAGCAGGATGGCCACCAGCGTGATGCGCAACACGCGTCGATCCACCAGCGTGGAACGGCGCGGCATCCGCGTGGCGTCGAGCGCCACACCCAGCGAGGGCGACAGCGGCAACGCATCGGTACTGCCTTCCAGGCGCACGTTGGCATGCCCGAGGGAGTTTTCGGTTTCGGGAATCATCAATTTGCCGCAGGATAAAGACGGGAATTTTACGCTGGCTGCATGCGGAACCGAAGAGGCGGGCTATGCGGGTGACGAAGTTCGTCACTTCCTTTCTTCAGACTGAGGGGAATGAAAGGCCAGGAGTGTTCGGCACAGCCAGCAACCTGAAAGGTGCCGGGTAATTACATAGTGCGGAGACTGGGATTGTTGGTCGATCCATGGGACCAACCCTGCTACGAAGGGACAGCCTGCGGCTGTCCGAAATCGTTCCGGACAAAATTGTCGACTGCGGAAGCAAAGCCTGTTCCAGACCCGATCCGGGAATGCCGGAGCGAACATCGGCGCCGCCGATGGCCCGAAGGGCGAGGCACGGGAAGGGCGGAGTCACGTGGCTGGTCTCCTCCACCCCCAGCCAGAACAAAAAGACCCGCCACGGGGCGGGTCTTTTTGTTCTGGCTGGGGGACTAGGATTCGAACCTAGATAAACAGCGTCAGAGGCTGTTGTCCTACCGTTAGACGATCCCCCAATGACACGCGGGACGGTGCGCTCTGACCTGTGGCACCGAACCGTGAAGCGATTAGCGCTTCGAGAACTGGGTGGCGCGGCGGGCCTTGTGCAGACCGACCTTCTTGCGCTCGACTTCGCGGGCGTCGCGGGTCACGAAACCGGCCTTGCGCAGCGGCGACTTCAGCGTTTCGTCATACTCGATCAGCGCACGGGCGATGCCCAGGCGGATCGCGCCGGCCTGGCCGGTGATGCCACCGCCGGCAACCGTCACCATGATGTCGAACTTGCTGATGTTGTCGGTCAGCTGCAGTGGCTGGCGCACGATCATGCACGAAGTCTCGCGGCCGAAGAATGCCTCGAGCGACTTGCCGTTGACCACGATGTCGCCCTTGCCCTTGCGCAGGAACACGCGGGCGGCGGAGGTCTTGCGGCGGCCGGTGCCGTAATTCTGCTGGATCGTCATCATGATTCCTTAGAGTTCCAGCGCCTGCGGCTGCTGTGCGGTATGCGGATGCTCGGCACCGCCGTAGACCTTGAGCTTGCGATACATCTCGCGACCCAGCGAATTCTTCGGCAGCATGCCCTTGACGGCAGTCTCGATCACGCGCTCCGGATAGGTCGCGAGCACGTCCTTGAGGCTGGTGGTCTTCAGATTGCCGATATAACCGGTGAAGCGGTGATATTTCTTGTCTTCCAGCTTGCGACCGGTGACGTGCACCTTCCCGGCATTGATCACCACGATATAATCGCCGGTGTCGCAATGCGGGGTGTATTCCGGCTTGTGCTTGCCGCGCAGGCGACGAGCGATTTCGGTCGACAGGCGACCGAGGGTCTTGCCCGTGGCGTCGACCAGGAACCAGTCCCGCTTGACGTTGTCTGCGTTGGCGCTAAACGTTTTCATTTCAGAATACCTGTTCTGCCGCGGTCAGGCGGTACGCATAAATCGGTAGATCAAAGGCGCGAGATGATAGCGGAGCCGTCATTCATGGCGCAAGTCCGCCGACCGGCGGGCTGTGAGCTGGCAATGATAGCATGACCGGCATGCCGCTTGAAAAGTCCCCCACGCGCGCGTCAGCCGGTCGCATCGCCGAGCTGGCCGACCAATGCGTGCAGTGCGGGCTGTGTTTGCCGGTCTGCCCCACCTACGCGCTGGACCACAATGAAGCGGAGTCGCCGCGCGGGCGGATCGCGATCGCTTCGGCGCTGGCCCGTGGCCTGGTCGATCCGACCGCGGAGTTGCGCGAGCATCTGGATCACTGCCTGGGATGCCTCAGTTGCGAAAAGGTGTGCCCGGCGCATGTGCAATACGACGAACTGCTGATCGAGACCCGAACACTGCTCGGCCCGGCCCGCCAGCGGCCGCGACTGCTGCTGGGCCTGGCAAAACGGCCTGGTTTGATGCGCGCGTTGCGCAGGATGGGCCATGGACTGGCCCTGTCGCGCTGGAGGAAACCGCTGGCCCGACTGCTTGCGCCGTCTTCCGCGTGGCGTGCTGCGCTGCTGACGATGCCCCTGACCG
>JBDTZX010000005.1:0-3656 GCA_040004895.1 Rhodanobacter sp.
TGACACTGGCCACCGGAATGCTCGAAGCGGCGCTGCTGCTGATCGCGCTGCTGCTTTGGTTCGCCACGCGCACACCGACTGCGTGACGTTTCGGGAAACCCGGCGTTTGACCACGTTACGGCCGCGCCGGCGTCTCACCATGCGATCCTGAAGACGTCTGGCTTTCGCCTCGAGGCGTTCGCAAGCACCTGCGGCCACACACCGATCACATACTGTGGCATAGACTCAATCGTCGGTGACCGCGATGACCTGCCGGTTATCGCCCTGATCGATTCCCGCCACCGTCCGGCCATGTTCCGTGCGGTCGGCGCACGCGACCACCGTTTCATCAGTGAGGAGGACATGCTCATGACTCACGCCAAGCGAACCCCCTTGGTCCGCCAGCTTGCCGCCGTGTTCCTGGCGGTGGCGATGACGGCATCCGCGCTGCCGGCGCAGGCGCAGCGATACCATCACGGCGGTGGTTATCATCGCCCACCGCCGCCGCGTTACAACGATCACTATCGGCGTGGTCACGGCAATGGCAACAGCAATCTCATTGCGGGCGCCTTGCTCGGTGTGATCGCTGGAGCGGTGATATCGAACGCGTCGCAGCGTCCGCCGCCGGACGTGGTCTATTCCACGGCGCCGCCACCGCCGCCGCCGGGCGTCGTCTACTACGACGACAACAATCCGCCGCCGCAGGACGATGGCTACTGATCGCGTGCGACATCATCGGCGCTTGCCGATCCAGCCCATCCATCGGAGCATCCAACGATGAACAAAACCATTCGCAACGTTGCCGTACCCGCGCTCTTCGTCTTTGCCTCACTCGGTACATCCGTCTGGGCACAGACGGCCACCGCACCTGCCGCATCCTCGTCCATCGGGATGGCGATGAGCCATCACGCGCAGAAACGCGCGGACGTGGTCGAGCAACGCATCAGCGACCTGCACGGCAAGCTGATGATTACCGACCAGCAGTCGAAGCCGTGGGACGCTTTCGCGCAGACCATGCGCGACAACGCCAGCAAGACCCGTGACGCCTTCCGCGATCGCTCGCAGAAGCTGCCGTCGATGAATGCCGACGACTCGATGAAATCGTATGCCGCACTCGTCGAGCAGCACGCGGAAAACATGCGCAAGCTTTCGTCCGCGATGAGCGACCTCTACGCCGTGCTGTCGCCGGAGCAGAAGCAGACCGCCGATGCGATGTACCGGAATCAACAGCCGAAGCGGCACCACGGCTCACACAAGCACGGCAAGTCGTCCGCGCCCGCCAGCGCCGCCTCTGCAGGTTGAGCCTCGACATGGGGTACTGATCGTCCATCAGTGGCGATCGAAAAGGGCCGGCCTGTCGGCCCTTTTTCTTGCATGATGTCGGGCACGGCGAAGCGAGCGGCTGGCCGGGCTGTTCCAGCCAATGGACTACTGGCGCACCAGCTCCACCCTGCGATTGTGCGCACGCCCGGCTTCGTCGGCGTTGGATGCCACCGGCTTGCTGTCGCCAAAGCCCTTGGCACCGAGATGGCTGA
Organism: Rhodanobacter sp.; assembly: GCA_040004895.1. Classification (GTDB taxonomy): domain Bacteria; phylum Pseudomonadota; class Gammaproteobacteria; order Xanthomonadales; family Rhodanobacteraceae; genus Rhodanobacter. The sequence goes on from JBDTZX010000005.1 coordinate 1,515, forward strand.
TGTCCACGCCACGCGTCACCAGGGCGGCGCGCACCGATTCGGCGCGCTGTTGCGACAACAGCTGGTTCGAACGGCTGTCGCCCACGTTGTCGGTATGGCCGTCTATTTCGATCTTCAGTTCGGGGTGCGCCTTGAGTGCCTTGGCGATTTCGTCCAGCGCACCACCGGAGGCTGCCTGCAATGAAGACTTGCCGGTATCGAAATAGATGTTGTCCATGGTGATGCGGCCGGCACCGGCCAGGGCACGGGCGATCGCGTCCGCGTCCACGGTCACTTCACCGGTGGCCATCGGTTTGCTCTCGACGACTTCCACCGCCACCATCGTGTGATCGGCAGTGGCTGTATCACCGCTGCTGGTGTTGTGCAGCACGAAAAGGTCGACGTACACATCGCCCGCAGGCCGCTTCAGCACGGCCGCCAGATAACGTTGTTCGGACGTGCCGGCATAGGTGTTGGCATCGGTGAAGGGATGACCCGCACGGTAGGCCCGTGCGAACGGCGAGAACGTGCCGTCGGTGCCGCATTGTTCCTTGGCGCACTCGAACAGCATGCTGAAGCCTGCGCCGGTCAGCGCATCGCGATAGCTGCGCGCCACTTCCAGCGTGGTGGTATCCACCGGCGTCATGTAGAGGATGCGGGTGATCCTGCCCTCCACGTGCACCGATTTCTCCCACAGCTTGCCTGGCTGGTCACCGGTGTACGGCAAACCGGTGGCGATCTCCGTCTCGTCGAATTTCTTGCTGTTGTAGTCGTAGATCGACGAACCGGCAAAGCGCGAGACCAGCGGATGATCCTTGCTGCCCTTCTTGTCTGCCGCATACGCGAGCACCGATGAAAGTGCGAGTACGGCGATGAGCGCGACGCGGCCGGGCAACAACAGCGATGATCGTTTCATGAAAAGTCCTGTGTGGAAGGCTAATGAACGGCTGCGCTAGCGTGTCCAAATTTCCGCACAGCGGCCATAAGCCCTACGCACTAGGCCGCCGTCCCTGCACCTAGAGCGAACAGTCGACTGCGCGTTCGCGGACAGCGTCCTATGATCGCTGCTCGATTCATCGAAGGGAGCTCACCATGCGTAGCGTTGCTTCGACAGCTTCATGCCGCAGGCTTCGGGCTGGGCGGCGCATGAGAGCGTTGACTGGCATCGTGTCGATCGCCACGATGAGTCTGATCGGCCCGATGGCGACCGTCATGGCAGCCGACACCGATCACTTGACGGCAAGCATCGATGGCAAGACCTTCACCGCGGAATGGACCGAGGCATCGCAGTTCGCGATGGCGGGCAAGAGCATGCTGAATTTCAATGGCCACATCGGCACCGGCATCGGCAGCCGCTTCATCAACTGCCAGCTGGCGGCACCGAAGCCGGGCAGCTTCCCGATCGGCGGGGGTTCGATGCTGGCGCGAACCAGCTGCAGCTATACCGCCGGTGCCGACCTGATGGCCGACAAGTATCGGTTCAAGAGCGGCAGCATCACGATCACCCGGCTCGATGCCGCCTCATCCGACGTGTCCGGCACGTTCTCGGGCAGCGCCGCGAATGGTGCAGGCCAGCCGTTGACAATCGCCGACGGCAGCTTCGACATCCACTACACCAGCAAGTAGATCATGCGATGTCTCCTGATGACGGGATTCAATCAGCCGCCTGATGACGTCGACAGTGTTTCAGTCAAATCAAGCCCGATGCCAACAGATGCCGACAGGTTCGTGGAACGCTTCAGTAGACATAGTTGAATGCCACGGCCGGCGTCACCGTGGCTGTCGTGCGCCGGTTGCCCAGGATCACGCGCGTACCGAGCAGCACACCGGCGTTGGACGTCCAGTTGTATTCGATCGCAGGCGCAAGACCGAAGGCGGTACCTGACCCGGAATCGAGCTGGATGCCCGGCAAGGGCATCGCGCCACCCGCGTTCACCAAGTCGTAACCGCTGACACGCGTGTTGCCGTTATGACTCCAAGTGAGATCGAGAGCCAGCACCCAGCGTTTCGTGAGGCTGTATTCCCAGGCGGCATCGACCCCCAGCGACGGGCCAGGCTGGGCCTTTCCGCGAAAGCCATCCGCGGTACCGTAGACACTCACGTCCCGTACATTGGCGCTGCCGGAAAACGTCTTCGATACATCCAGGCGCATGCGCAGGATGC
>JBDTZX010000280.1:0-12328 GCA_040004895.1 Rhodanobacter sp.
GAAGCAAAGGATGAAATTGTCGCCCGCGGGGCATTTCGTGTCAATTCAGGCGCTTCAAAAAGCGCCGCGGTGGAGACCGTCTCGTGCGGATCGACAACCACGTAAAACCTCCGTGGCAGGGCCATCGGCGTGAGCTGCTCACCGATGCCTTCGGCCCACGCCGAACGGCCACGCACGAATACCGGCACGTCGGCACCGAGCTGGCGGCCCAGTTCGGCCAGCTCGTCCTCGGGCAAGTCCAGTTTCCACAGCAGATTCAACGCGACCAGCACGGTGGCCGCGTCGGAACTGCCGCCGCCAAGCCCGCCTCCCATCGGAATCCGTTTTTCCACCTGGATGTCCACCCCACCCGATACACCCGAGTGACGCTGCAACAGCTGCGCGGCGCGCACCACCAGATCGCTTTGCACGGGCACGCCCGGCGTATCGCAGCTGCGTTGCACCTCACCGTCATCGCGAAGACGCAGACGGATCCCGTCGCCCCAGTCGAGCAGCCGGAACACCGTCTGCAGCTCGTGGTAGCCATCCTGGCGCCGGCCGACGATGCGCAGGAACAAATTCACCTTGGCCGGCGCCGGCCAGAGGGTCCACTCACCATGCGCAGGCGCCTGAAACGTCCGGCTCATGAACACGCGCAGCTGATCCGGAAATCCGTTGGCCCGATCGCGTCGCAGCGCGGCAGCGAAGGCCGGAGCGGTCTTGTCGACCCGACGGAAACCGTGGCTGGCGTAGAACGGCGCGTTCCAGGGCAGATCGGCCAGTGTCCCCAGATCCACCCGTGGATAGCCCGCCGATCGCGCCCAGTCACATGCATGTTCGAGCAGCGCGCCGCCGATGCCGCGTTGCCCGTACTCTGGCAACACGTCGATTTCCGCGATGCCGATGCCGTCGTCGTTCCCGCCGCTGTCCAGCCAGACAAAGCCGACCGGCGCACGCGATTCGTTCAACGCGACCCAGACCTGTCCGTACTCGATCGCCTGCAACAGCAGCTCCGGCGGAATCGGCATGGCGGCGTACGAGGGCCATGCCGGATGACCACGAAACAGCTGCACCGCGCGGCGTTCGATGGCGCAGAGCGCATCGAGCTGGCTCGGATCGGCAGGTTCGATCGGAAAGTCCATCGTGGTTCCACAGGTCCCTGGCTGGGCCGCGTGCCATGCGGCGCGACCGGTCGCAAAGCCTAACCCAATGGACGGCGTGCCGGGCTCAGCGGAACTGCCACGACTCGATCGACAGGCGCACCTTGTACGGCGGTTTCTCGGCGAACACCTTGTTCGGCAGCGGTGGCTGGCGCGTGGCATTCCATTCGCGATAGTCCACCGTCCAGCCGTCCTGTTGCAGCAATGAGGGCAGACGATCCGCACCAAAACGGAGTTCGGCGGCGCCGCTGTCGGCGCGCAAGCCCATCACCCAGGCTCGCAAGTCGCGCAGCGGCACTTCCCAGCCCACCGCCTTGCGCATCAGGGTTTCGGCGTCGTGTCCCCGCAGCGGACCCTCGCGCAGGCCTTCGAGCAAAGCGCCGTCGGGCCCGCCGCTGAGGCGAAAATTGGCACCACTGATCGCCGGCCCGCGCATTTCGAAGATGTAGTGGTCACCGTCCTGGGTCCACACCAGGCTGCCGCTGCCGCCACCGCCCTTGCCGTCCGAGATCGACAATCTTCCCTGCAGCACCCAGTGACTGGCGCCGGCGAGTTGCTGTTCGCGCGCGCGCTGCGCGTCCAGCAGGCCGGCATCGCCTTGCATGCGAACCGCCGGCACGCAGGCCGTCAGCAGCAATGGCAGCGCGACTGCCAGAAACCGGAACTTTCGCTTCATGACGTCTCGCGTTTCAAAGGTGGAGGCGTTTCAGGGTGTCCTGCAAGGCGTTGTTGTGCGGGTCGAGCTTGCGCACTTCGTCGAACACGCGCTGCGCATCCTGGCGATGCCCCTGCTTGAACAGCACTTCACCCAGATGCACGCCGACATCCGCATCCTTGCGTGCCAGCCACGCACCCTGCAGTGTCTGTGCGGCCTGATCCAGGTGACCAAGCCGGTACTGCAGCCAGCCCCAGGAGTCGGCGATGGCCGGGTCGTCCGGCTTGGCCGTGCGCGCGCTGCTGATCAGACGCTCGGCCTCGGGCAGGTCGCGATTGGCATCCGCCAAGGTGAAGCCCAGCGCATTGCTGGCATCGATATCGTTCGGCTTGATCTTCAGCAGAAGCTGGAAATCCTTTACTGCCTGATCGATCCGGTTTCCTTCGGCATACGCCAGGCCGCGACCGTACAGCAGGCCCGGATCGTCCGGTGTGACCTGCAGCGCGCGACTGAACGCGGCCTCGGCCCGGGTGTAGTCAAGGTCGCGCATGTACAGCTCGGCATCCACTTCGTAGGCCTGATGCAGCTGCGCTGGCTGCTCGAGGTAATCCATCTGCATCTGTTCGAGCAGCTGGTGAGCCTCGGCGCTCTTGCCCTGCGCCTGCAGCAGCACGGCGCTGCGCAGATCCGCGTCGAATGCATGCGCGTCGTCGTCGCCGACCTGGCCGTACCAGCTCAGCGCCTCCGCGTCGCGATGCTGCATTTCGGCCAGCTGCCCGAGCAGGTAGGCGCTGCGCTGGAGCACGTCCGGCGCGGCCTGCTGCATCTGCTGATAGATCGATGCGAGCGTCTTGCCGTCCTTGTTGCGCGCGGCAAGTCCTGCACGCAATGCATACGTGTCGGCATTCTGCGGACCCTGATCGAGCAACCGCGAGGCACCCGCGTAGTCGCCTGCATCGTTCAGAACGCCAGCGTAGGTCAAACGCAACTGGATGTTCTGCGGCGCCTTGGCCATGGCTTTCTGCAAGAGCGCGCGCGCACCGGCGTGATCGCCGTCCTTGAACTTCATCTGCGCCGCCCACGCATAGGTTTCCGCGCTGCCGAAACGTTGCATCGCTGCGTCGGCAAGGTGAACGGCGTACGTGTGTCGAGCGAATTTGTCGCCCAGTTCGCTCATTGCCAGCCAGGCCTGGGGATCGGCGGGCAGACGTTGCGGCGTGGCCAGTGATTCCAGCAATCGGGCTGCCTGTGCCTGATCATGGATGCCCAGCAGCACACGGCCGAAAACGCGCCAGGCGTCCTTGCCGCCACTGGCGGTGAGGAGTTCCAGCTGCTGCCGCGCCATGTCGGCGTCGCCACGCGCGAGTGCCAGCTCGGCCCGCGACTCGGCCAGCGCAGCGGGACGGGCGCCCAGTTTCTGCCAGCGATCGAGTGCGTGCCCGGCAGCGACGTTGTCGTGCACGGCCAGCGCCAGTTCGGTGGCGCGTTCGGCGACGCGCGGGTCGTCGCTCAAAACCATGGCCTTGGCGTAGAACTCCGAAGCGCTCTTCAGATCGGTGCGTCCCAGCGCCATTTCTCCCGCCAGCAACTGCGACAGCACGTCGTGATCGGCATCCGACGTGGCCACCACCAGTCGCGCCAACGGCTGCGCCGTGGTCACCGCCCTGGACAGTGGCCGCGACGGCGCGACCGCACAGCCGCCCAGCAGGAGCAGCGTGACTGCCGTAAAATGCCGCAGTTGCTTGAACTTGGCCGCACCGCTCCGCACACTGTTCTCCGTATCATTGACCTGCTGTCGCCGTGCATTTCAGCGCACGATCTGCTCGACAAGCTTAGCCCACGTCGCCGACCACCGCCTTTCGGGAAGCTTCACCCAAGACATGCCGCTGATCGCCCTCGGGCTCAATTACCTCACCGCGCCGGTCACCCTGCGCGAGCAGGTGGCGTTCGACGCGGACGCCGCCGGCGAGGCGTTGCTCGAGCTGACCCGCGAACCCGGTGTGGAGGAAGCGCTGATCCTTTCGACCTGCAATCGCACCGAACTTTACGTCGGCGTGGCGAGCGGCGCAGAGCATGTTCCACAGGCGTGGTTGAGTCGTCATCACCGTCTGACCCCCGGCAAGCTGGACGAGTTCCTGTACCGGCACGATGAACAGGATGCCGTGCGCCACATGTTCCGGGTCGCCACCGGCCTGGATTCGATGGTGCTGGGCGAGCCGCAGATCCTCGGCCAGGTGAAGGATGCCTACCAGCAGGCGCGCGACGCGCAGGCCCTGAAGGCGCCGCTGGATCACCTGCTGCAGCACACCTTCGCGGTCGCCAAGCGGGTGCGCACGGATACCCGTATCGGCGCGCATACCGTCTCGGTGGCATTCACTGCCGTGCGCCTGGCCGAACAGGTGTTCACCGACCTGAAACAGGCGTGCGTGCTGCTGATCGGCGCCGGCGACACCATCGAACTGGCCGCGCGGCACCTCGCCGACAAGCACGCGCGCCGGCTGATCGTCGCCAACCGCACGCTGGAAAGCGCGCAGGACCTCGCCGGCCGCTACGGTGGCTACGCGATCGCGCTGGCCGATCTGCCGCAGCATCTGTCCGAGGTCGACATCGTGATCTCGTCCACCGCGGCACGCCAGCCGGTGTTGACCCGCCTCATGGTCGAGAAGGCGATGGCCACGCGCAAACGCAAACCGATGTTCATGGTCGACATCGCCATGCCACGCGATATCGAAGCGGGCGTCGGCGAACTGCCGGACGTGTATCTCTACGGCATCGACGACCTGCGCCAGGTGATCGACGACAACCGGCGTTCGCGCGAAGCCGCCGCGCGCGAGGCCGGCGCGATCATCGACCTGCAGGTCGACCGTTACATGGCGTGGCGTCGCGCGCTCACGCTGAAGAATCCCGCGCTCGACATGCGCCAGCACGCCGAGGTCTATCGCGACGAGGTGCTGGACAAGGCCCGCGCCATGCTTGCGCGCGGCAAATCACCGGACGAGGCGCTGGCGTTCCTCGCCAACACGCTGACCAACAAGCTGCTGCATCACCCGAGCGCGCGCCTGCGCGAAGCCACGCTCAGCGGCGACCTGGATCTGCTGCACGCCGCGGGCCGGCTGTACGGGCTTGACGACGAAACGGGTTCACGGGACGAGTAGCGAGGGCGGCTTGCTGCCGCTCTCTCGTTCCACGCAACGATGAAGCTGCTCCATTTCATCACTCGCCCCTCGTCCCTCGCCTCTCGTCCCTGAAACCATGACCCCATCGATCCGCCGCAAGCTCGAAGCACTGGCCGAGCGCCACGAGGAAATCGCCCTGCTGCTGTCGCAGCCCGAGGCGCTCGCCGACAACGCACGCTTTCGCGAGCTCTCGCAGGAATACGCCCAGCTCGAACCGCTGGCGAATTCGCTGCGCGAGCACCATCAAGCCGAGCGCGAACTGGCTCAGACGCACGCGATGCTCGACGATCCCGAACTGCGCGAGATGGCCGCCGACGATATCGCGCGGCTGGAACAGCGCCTGCGCGATCTGGACCGCGACCTGCAGCTTCTGCTGTTGCCGAAAGACCCGCGTGACGAGGCGAACCTGTATCTCGAAGTGCGCGCCGGCACCGGCGGTGACGAGGCGGCGATCTTCGCCGGCGACCTGTTCCGCATGTACCTGCGCTACGCCGAAAGCCGACGCTGGCACGTCGAGGTCCTGAGCGAGCACGCCGGCGAACACGGCGGCTACAAGGAAATCGTGGCACGCATCGAGGGCCAGGGCGCGTATTCGCAGCTGAAGTTCGAATCCGGCGCGCACTGCGTGAAGCGCGTGCCCGCGACCGAGTCGCAAGGCCGGGTGCACACGTCGACCGCGACCGTGGCGATCATGCCGGAACTGGACGAGATCGAGGACATCGAGATCAATCCGGCCGACCTCAAAGTCGACACGTTCCGTGCCTCGGGGGCGGGCGGCCAGCACGTCAACAAGACCGATTCGGCGATCCGCATCACCCACCTGCCGACGGGTACCGTGGTGGAATGCCAGGAGGAACGCAGCCAGCACAAGAATCGTGCGCGCGCGATGAGCCTGCTGAAGGCGCGCATGCTCGATGCCGAACGCAGCAGGCAGAACGCGACCCAAGCGGAGACGCGTCGGCTGCAGGTCGGTACCGGCGATCGCAGCCAGCGCATCCGCACCTATCGTTACAAGGACAACCTGGTCACCGATCACCGCATCGGCCTGAATCTCCACCATCTCTCGGACATCATGCAGGGCGACCTGCGCGAACTGGTCGACACCTTGACGCGCGAGCATCAGGCCGATCAACTGCAGGCACTGGGCAACATTTGAACCACGGTCGTGCGACACCGGCTCGATCGATCTCCATCTCATCAACCGCGAGGCAAGCATGGGCAAGCACTACCGCAAGGCCATGAAGGAACTGCAGATCGAACTGGTGCGGATGCAATACGCATTGCGCAGCAGCGGCAAGCGAATGGTGGTGATCTTCGAGGGGCGCGACGCCGCCGGCAAGGGCGGCGTGATCAACCGCATCACCGAGAGCCTGGACACGCGCGACTGCCGCGTCGCCGCGCTGGGCAAGCCGAGCGAACAGGAGTTGACGCAGTGGTATTTCCAGCGCTACGTCGCACACCTGCCGTCCGCCGGCGAACTCGTGCTGTTCGACCGCAGCTGGTACAACCGCGCCGTGGTGGAACCGGCGATGGGCTTCTGCAACAACGACCAGTACGAGGCCTTTCTCGACGCCGTTCCCGCGTTCGAGAATCTGCTCACCGGCGACGGCATCATCCTGCTCAAGTACTGGCTGGCTGTGGACCAGGTCGAACAGGAACAACGCTTCGCCGCGCGCGCTGAAGATCCACTGAAACGCTGGAAGCTCTCCCCGGTCGATCTCGCCGCACGACAGAAGTACGTCGAGATGGGGAAACTGCGCGACGTGATGATCGAGCGCACCAACAGCACGCACGCGCCGTGGTTCGTGGTCGATTTCAACGATCAGAAAAAAGGTCGGGTCAACCTGATCCGCCACCTGCTGCAGCAGGTACCCCTCAACGACAAGCCGATCCCCGAAGTGAAAATGCCCAAGCTCAAGGGCAAGCCGAAAACCGAGCACGTCACCGACAAGGCCACGTGGGTGCCCGACACGCTCTGACGCTCAGCCGGTGTGGAAGCCGCGCAGTTCCTTCGCGTCCACATCCGCGCGACTCACTGCATCGACCCGCGCGGCGGGCGGCCCCTTGCGCAGCCATTTTTCCAGCGCTTCGAGCGCATCGGCGGTGCCTGTCGCCAACACCTCGACCCGCCCGTCCGGCAGGTTCATCGCATGACCGGCAAGACCCAGCATCAGCGCCTGCTCGCGGGCACTGGCGCGATAGCACACGCCCTGCACGTTGCCGTCGACGATGAACCTCGCTGTCGGCATTACTTGCTGCCGATGACCGCATCCAGCGACGCCGCCGTCACCGGCCCGACGAACTGTTTGGCGACGGTGCCGCCCGGTGCGATCACGTAGGTCGTGGGCAGGCCTCTGGGCTCGTCGAAATCCTTCAGCGGTTTGTCCAGCGCGATCTGTGCGATCGGATACACCACCGGATGGCTGGCGACAAAGGCCTTGATGTCGGCCGGATCACTGTCGTCGAACGCCAACCCGATCGCCGCCACGTTCTTGTGCGCGGCAACGAAGCGCGAGATGTCCGGCATTTCCTTGATGCACGGGACGCACCAGGTTGCCCAGTAATTGACGATCACCCACTTGCCTCGCTGCGCGGCCAGGTCGAAGGTCTTGCCGTCCAGCGTGGTCACCTTAAGCGACGGCGTGGTCGGCATCGCCGCCTGGGTCGGCCACGCAAACGTCAGCATCGCGGCCAGCGCCATGGATTTGATCAGGGTCGATGAAAACGTCATGCGGGGATTTCCTTGGCATCGGGCGCGTCTGGCGCGACCTGGGGATAGATCTGGTCGAGATTGCAGCGCAGCTGGGCTTCCAGCGTGACGGCCGCTTCGGTGAGCAGCGCCAGCAACGGCGCCGGCAGTTCGATGTCCAGCGCGGCGGCCTCTTCTGCCGGATGCAGCAGCAGGCGGAAGCGGGTGTTTCGGTAGACACGCAGCAAGTCGGTGCTGTCCAGGCTGCGGCTGAGCAGCCAGCCACCACTCTCCGCGCGCCGGATCAACTCGGCCTGGCCCAGATCGTCGAAACACTCGACGATCAGCGCGCTGTGCAGATACGGCTCGCGCATGCGAATGCTGGCCTGGTCCAGGCTTTCGCCGGTGCGATGCGCGTCGATGAAATGCTTCAGCACCACCATCAAGCCGAGGAACTCGGCCCCTTCGGGCAACATCTTTTTCGGCGCGTGGTAATCGAATGCCGAGGCCGATGCGGCGATCGACGCCGAAAAAATCACGATCACCCATGACAGGTAGATCCACAGCAGCAGGATCGGAATCGCTGCCAGTGCGCCGTAGATCTGCTGATAGGTCTGCGCACGATGCACGAACAGCGTGAAGCCCCAGCGCACGATCTCGAACAGGATCGCGCCGAGCAGCGCGCCGATCGCCGCATCGCGGCGCGACACATTGCAGTTGGGGATCGACCAATACATCAGCCACAGCGTGAGGAACGTCACCACGAACGGAAGCACGCTCAGCATGCGATGGCCGATGCTGGTGATCTGTCCTGCTGCACCCTGCAGCAGCGGCATCGCCGTCACGTAGGACGTCACCGCAATCCCGCCGACGATCAGGATCGGCCCCAGTGACAGCGCTGCCCAGTACAACAGCAGTCGCGAGCCCCAGCCGCGCGGCTGCTTCACGCGCCAGATGCGGTTGAGCCGGTCCTCGATGCTGACCATCATCGACAGCGCGCTGAACAGCATCACCAGGATGCTGATGCCGGTGAGCCGACTGGCATTGTTGGCGAACGTGGTGAGGGTTTCCTCGACCTTCTCGCCTGCTGCCGGCACGAAGTTGTTGAACACGAAACCGATCAACGTACTGCGCGCATCGGCGAATACAGGAAACGCCGAGAACATCGCGAACACCGCCACCGTCAGCGGCACCAGCGACACCAGCGTGGTGTACGACAGCGCGCCGGCCGTCTCGAAGCATTTGTCGTCGACGAAGCGACGCCACAGGAAGTGGCCGAAACTCATCGTGCGATCTCGGTCGAAGCGTCGGGCCATCGGTTTCCTTCGGCAGGCACTGGTCAGCCGGCAACATCGCGGGCATCGGTCGGTACACTAGCGCATTGCCAATGAATGCCTCAAACACACATGAGTCACGCCGCATGAACCAACACATCCTCGTCCTTTATTACAGCCGCAGCGGCCATACCGCCCAACTGGCACGGCTGATCGCACGTGGCATCGAGGAAATACCCGGCATGCGCGCACGCCTGCGCCAGGTGCCGCCGGTCGCACCCGTCACCGAACTCGCGCAACCGCCCGAACCCGAAGATGGCGCCCCGTACGTGACAAAACAGGACCTGCTCGATTGCGTCGGCCTTGCCATGGGCAGCCCCACCCGCTTCGGCAACATGGCCGCGCCGTTGAAATATTTTCTCGACACCACCGGTGCCGAATGGGCCAGCGGCGCGCTGGTCGGCAGGCCCGCAGCGCTGTTCACTTCGACCAGCACCATGCATGGCGGCCAGGAAAGCACGCTGCTGACGATGGCCTTGCCGCTACTTCACCACGGCATGCTCCTGCTCGGCCTGCCCTATACCGAAGCGGCGCTGACCTCCACCCAGAGCGGCGGCACACCGTACGGCGTCAGCCACGTCGCCGGCGCCAAGGGCGACAACGCGATCAGCGAACATGAGCGTGATCTGGCGCGCGCGCTGGGTCGTCGACTGGCCGACACCGCGCGTCGACTCGCGAACACTGCATGAACACCGCCACGCGCGCGCACATCCTGCCCGTCTACCGCATTGGCCTGGGCGCATGGGCGCTTCTGATCGCGTTGCAGTTCGCATGGCACGCATGGCTGCTCCCACCACGTGACATGCCCATGCCGCTGGTGCTGGCGATCACCGTAATCCCGTTGCTGCTTCCGCTTCTTGCTCTGCGCGACGTGCGCCGCGCCCTGCTCTGGGTCGGCATCCTCAGCCTGTTCTACTTCTGCCACGGCGTGTCCGAGGCGTGGAGTTCGGCGGGCGAACGCTGGCTGGCGATTGCGGAGATCGTGCTGACCTTGCTGCTAATTGGCGTGCTTGGCGCCGGTGTCACTCGCAAGAAGCGCGGCAAAAAATGACATCCGACGCCTGAACTAAGCTGTTGAGCTGCCCACCGCTGAAATCCACTGGAGGGCCTCCCCGCGTGGCCAATGGGTGAACTTGCGCACGGCGTGCGTCAGGTGGCGCCGATGCTCAACGTGACTCGCACCTGGAACGTGGTCTGCGCGGTGGCAAACATGGCGTGCGCAATCCGCTTGACGCGTGACTACGCAATTCGGCGTCGGGCGTTTGGACGTCCATTGATCGAACAACCGCTGCATGCGCAGACGCTGGCCGGCGACGGGCTGGCGGCGTTGCGTGCGGCAAGTGCCGATTGGCTCGATGGCAACGATGACATGCACGCGGCCAGCGCGATAAGGCAGTCGCTGGATGCTGCAGCGCGCTGGCTCGACCAGCATGCGGTGGCACGCGATTCGCTGGAAGCGGGCGCGCGCGGTCTGGTTTTCACCCTGGCGCGCTGCGCTGCGGCGGCTCTGCTGGTACGGCAGGCGAGCTCGTCGAGCGCACATGGCGCTGCGCGTCCCGCCGCTGCGCTGCATCGCTTTGTTCAACGCGGTCTCGACCGCCTGGTGACACCCGACGCCGACAACACGGCGCTGCTGCCGGGCTGGCGCTGCTTTCACAGACCGCCACCTGTGACCTGTCCGCACGGGCTAAAATGCCGCGACTTTCTCCACGGCCCTCCACCATGCAGCATCTGACCATCGTCACCACCGGCGGCACGATCGACAAGATCTATTTCGACGACAAGTCGGACTACAAGATCGGCGCGCCGCAGATTGGCGAGATCTTGAGCCATCTCGGGGTGGCGTTCGAGTTCGACGTGATCCCGATCCTGCGCAAGGACAGCCTGCACATGGGTGCCGAGGACCGCGTGCTGGTGCGCTCGACGATCGAGACGCAGCCGCATCGGCACGTGCTGGTGACGCACGGCACCGACACCATGGTCGAGACCGCACGCGAGCTGGCGAATATCCAGGGCAAGGTGATCGTGCTGACCGGCGCGCTGAATCCCGCGCGCTTCCAGGGTTCCGATGCGGTATTCAATATCGGTTGCGCGGTGGCTGCGGTGCAGACCCTGCCCGACGGCGTCTATATCGCGATGAACGGACGCGTGTGGGACCCGGCGAAAGTACGCAAGAACCGCGATGCCAATCGCTTCGAGGAAGCGAACTGATCGCTCGCTGCAAGGCCAAACCGCTCAGAGCATGCCGGTTTCGAGCTTGGCCGCGTCCGACATCATCGTGTGGCTCCACGGCGGATCGAACACCAGGTCCACGTCGGCCTCGCTGATCGTGGGAATCATCTCCAGCTTGGTCCGTGCATCGTCGATCAGGATGTCGCCCATGCCGCAACCCGGCGCGGTCAGGGTGAGTTTGACGTAGACCTTGCGCTCGCCCGATTCGGTGGTCTCCAGCGTGAGGTCATAGACCAGGCCGAGCTCGACCACGTTGACCGGAATCTCCGGGTCGAACACGGTGCGCAGCTGGTCCCATGCGAGCTTTTCCACGTCTGCGTCGGTGGCGTTGGCCGGCACCTCGATCGGCGCCGGCGGCTCCTTTCCGAGCGCATCGGCATCGATGCCGGCGATGCGGAACAGGTTGCCTTCGACGTAGACAGTGAAGCTGCCGCCCAACGCCTGGGTGATGTAGCCGATCTGGCCAGCAGGCAGGCTCACCACGTCGCCCTGCGGCACCATCACCGCATTGCAGTCGCGCGACAGGGTGAAAGGTTCGCTGCTCAGACTGAAACCACTCATGCCAACGCCAATCCTGTTCGTGAGGGAACGATCGAATCGTCGAACCCGGGTTGTGCATTATGACGCCGGCTGACCGAAGTCGCCTGCATCGCTGCAGTTTCCAGATCGGGCCAGACCGCCGAAACTCAAGGTGCAGCATCGTCCGCGGCCAAAGTGGCTGGCGCGCCGGCACGCTATGATGCCGCCTTGCCCGATGGACCCGCCGATGCCCGCACCTCTTTCACGACGCGTTTGCCGATGAGCCGCGGTGGCCTGTGGCGGTTGCTGTTCGCCTTGTTCAGTGCGGCGATGTTGGGGCTGGCAGCGGGTGCGCTGTGGATGGTGGCGACGCTGTATCTGCGTCATCCGCTGCCGTGGCTGGCGTTGCTGTTCGGTGCCCTGCTGGCGTGGACGATCCGTGCCGGCGTGCTTCCGCCCGGCCGCAATGCCGCGCTGTTGTCGGCGCTGGCCACTGTGCTGGCAACGATCTACGTCGATCTGCTGATTGCCGGCGTGCAGATTGCCGGCAACATGAGCATGGGTCTGGTTGATGCCATCCGCAC
>JBDTZX010000331.1:0-3620 GCA_040004895.1 Rhodanobacter sp.
CCCACTTGCTCCAGCCGCCTGGCGATCTGGTAGCCGTACATCGGCTGACGCGACTGCCCGAGCACGGCCAGCAACACCAGCGACATGGTGCCGCTGGACAGTTCCTTCTGGAACTTCTTCAACTGGCTGGCGCCCTCGTCCACCTCGCTCACCTGCACTGCTGCTTAGACACAGATGAATCGTAGTACCAACTTCGTACTAGTGCATGGGTCTGAAGTCATGCATGGCTGCGCGCGGGGCGGCCGACATTCTTCGAAAGCGCTGGGCAGTGCGATCTCAGCGAACAAGATCGACGACGCCGTGACCGGGGCACCCGACTTCCGCCAGAATGCCGCGTCATCCCTGCCCAGCGAGTAGTGAACATGCCTCTGCAATTGCGACCAAGCGCGCTCTGCGCCGCGCTGCTGCTGATTTCCGCTGCCACGTCGGCGCAGGCGCAGGATGCGCCGCTCAAGCCGTCGCAGGTTGCCGCCATTGATCGCTACGTCATCGCCGAGATGGCACGCGAGCGCATTCCCGGCGCCGAAGTTGGCATCTATCGGAAGGGTCATGCAGTACTGGAGAAAGGCTACGGACTGGCCAATCTCGAATGGAACGCAACGGTCACGCCAACCACCTCGATGCAATCCGGCTCGGTCGGCAAGCAGTTTGCCGCCACCGCCGTGATGATGCTGGTGGAACAGGGCAAGGTCGGGCTCGACGACAGCATTGCCAAATATTTTACCGATGCCCCGGCAAGCTGGAAGCCGATCAAGGTGAAGAACTTGCTCTCGCACACTTCGGGCCTGGCCGAATACGAAGACGCGTCGCGGATGAAACCCGGCGCGCTGTTCGACATGCGCCAGGACTTCACCGAAGACGAGCTGGTGAAGAAGATCGAAACCCTGCCGATCGAATTCAAACCGGGTGACGACTGGAACTACCGCAACACCAACTATGCATTGCTCGGCGTATTGATCCACAAGGTCACCGGCCAGTACTACGGCGACTACCTGCACAACCATATCTTCGCGCCGCTCGGCATGATCTCCACCCGCATCATCTCCGACCGCGACATCATCCCCGGCCGCGCAGCGGGTTACGAGATCGCCGGCGGCCAGTGGAAGAACCAGACCTGGGTTTCGCCCAGCCTCAACTCCACCGCCGATGGCACGCTCTATTTCAACGTCGTCGACCTCGAGAAGTGGGATCGCGCGCTCTATGGCACAGCGCTGATCAGCCGCAAATCGCTGGAAATGATGTGGACACCCTTCGTGCTCAACGACGGCAAGCCCAACGCCAGCCACTATGGATTCGGCTGGGTCAGCGACAGCCTCAATGGCCACCGCCTGATCCAGCATTCCGGAGCGTGGCAGGGCTTCACCTGCAGCATCAGCCGCTATATCGACGACCAGCTCACCGTGGTGGTGCTCACCAATCTCGATGCCGGACACTCCAGCCCCGCCTATATGTCGCGCGTGCTTGGCGGGCTCGTGAACGCCGAACTGATGCCGAAGCCGAATCCCGCCATCGACGACCACAAGCCAGAGCTCGCCGCACACGTGCTCGATGTGTTGAAACAGATGCTCGCCGGCAAAAACGTCGGTCGCGAGTTCAGCGCCGATGCCGGTTACACCTTCGATGCCAACGATGCCGCGGACATGCGCAGCCAGCTGCCTGCGAAATGGGAAGCCACACCACTGCGGCTGATCAAACGCACCGAGGCGGATGGCGCCGTGCGCTCGGTGTACCGCATAGGCCCGAAAGGCGATACGCGGGTCATGCTGACCGAGCTCGATGCGAACGGGAAGTTGCTGAACCTGGCAGTGAAAGCGGATCCGGACAATCGCTGACGCGGTTGTCATGCCCGCGCCCCACTCTGCTAAGTTGCACTGCTTCCGTCGTGTTGCTGAAGGGGAACGTCATGCGCCACTGCCATCTCGCCACCGCCATCGCGCTTGTCGCAAGCCTGCTGACGCTTTCCGCCAGCGCCGCCGACAAGACCAAGGCCAAGCCCACGCCCAGCGCCAAGGAATTGCTGGCGGCGTCGAAACCCACTGAATGGCGCAAACCTGATCCGCAGAACCTGATCTACATGCAGCTGCCGACGGGTCGCGTGGTGATCGAGCTGGCGCCGGATTTCACCCCGCTGCATGCCGCCAACATCCGTACGCTGGTGCGCGAGCATTACTTCGACGGGCTGGCGATCATCCGGGTGCAGGACAACTTCGTCACCCAGTGGGGCGACCCCAATGACGACGACAATGGCGACAAGAGCAAGATCCGTCCGCTCGGCAAGGCCAGCAAAACACTGCCGCCGGAATATACGCGGCCGATCGATCCGAAGCTGCAGTGGACGCCGCTGCCGGATGGCGATGTCTACGCGTCCGAGGTCGGTTTTTCCGAGGGCTTTCCCGCTGCGCGCGATCCGGCCAGCGACCAGGAGTGGCTGACGCATTGCTATGGCGCCGTAGGCGTGGCGCGCGATATCGATCCGACCACCGGCAGCGGCAGTTCGCTGTATGCGGTGATCGGCCAGGCACCGCGCGGACTTGATCGCAATCTGGCGATCGCCGGCCGCGTGCTGCAGGGCATGCCGCTGCTGTCCGGCCTGTCGCGGGGTGCCGAGCCGATGGGTTTCTATACCCGGGCGCCGCAACGCGTCACGATCAGTTCGGTCCGGCTGGCTTCCGACCTTCCGGCGAAGGACCGTGCGGACATCGAAGTGCTGCGTACCGACAGCCCGACATTCGCCGCGCTGGTGGAAGGCAAGCGCAATCGCCGCGATGCGTTCTACACCTTGCCGGCTGGCAAGGTCGACTTGTGCAGCATCAGCATTCCGGTACGTGACGCACACGCCGATACATCGAAAACGCACTGAGTCCCGAACGTGAACATCCTGTTCAGTCGCGCCGGGTACCTTGTCGGATATCGGCTGAAACGAGAGCGCGCTTCATGGCATTGAACGACACCCTGGCCTTCATGCGTGCCTGGCTGCGCAATCCGCGCAGCGTTGGTGCCGTAACGCCTTCGGGTGCAGCACTGGCACGTCTGATGACGGCGCATGTCAGCCAGCTCGATGGCCCGGTCATCGAACTGGGGCCCGGCACGGGTGCGCTGACCCGCGCCCTGCTCGCGCGTGGCGTACCGCTCAGCCGGCTGGCGCTGATCGAGGCCGACCCGCATTTTGCGGATGCCCTTTCGAAACGCTATCCGATGGCGACCATCCTGCGCATGGATGCTGCGCAGCTGGGGCATACCGAATCGCTGTTCGGCGAGGAGCGCGCCTGTGCCGTGGTCAGTGGCCTGCCCTTGTTGTCGATGCCGGCAGCGCAGGTCGCTGCGATCGTGCAAGGCGTGTTCGATCGTCAGCTGCGGGCCGGCGGCATGTTCTACCAGTTCACCTACGGCCCGCGCTGTCCGCTGCCGGCCGCGTTGCTGAAGCGACTGAACCTGCAGGCGCGCCGCGTCGGCAGCGCCTTGTTCAACCTGCCGCCTGCGGCGGTGTACTGCATCAGTCAACGGCAGGAGCTCCGCGTCGCCGCCTGATCGTTCGGGCGTTGCCCGATCCACCGGTCATCGATAGCCCGAGGCCTGCAGCTCGAACAACTCCGCGTAGTGCCCACCCGCTGCCAGCAGTT
>JBDTZX010000430.1:0-3615 GCA_040004895.1 Rhodanobacter sp.
AGCGATACACCGGCCCGCTGTACACCAGCGATTCGCCATAGATCACGTGGCGCGCAGCCAGTGCCAGTCGATGGCCTACGGTCTGCTTGTCGGTCGGGTGGATGTTGTCCGGATTGCCCACGTCGATGGTCACCGCCTGCGCCGTATGCGGCAGCGCCAACGCGATCGACTGCGACTCGCGCAGCATCGCCCAGCCGCTGGTGGTGGCGGTGTCAGCGCCCTGTTTGAAGTTGGCCAGCTGCACCCACAGGAACGGCAGTTTCGGCTGCCGGAAGTCGCGTCGCCACTGATCGATCAGCGCCTTGAACTGGTCGCGATAGACGAAGGCATCCGCATCGGCGGTGTTCGCCTCGCCCTGGTACCAGAGCACCCCGCGGATCGCCAGCGGCAACAGTGGATGGATCATCTTGTTGTAGAGCAGGGTGGCGATCTGGTTCCTGTTTTCGGTCGGAACCAGCTGTACGGCTTCGGGACGGAACAGCCACGGTCCGGCAAGCACCCTACGCTGGCCGCCGTCCGGCTGGATCGCCACGGCTCCCGGCTCGCCATAAATGCCGCCGCCGGCGCCCAGGTCGTCGACCCGGACCGCCAGCGTGTTGCGGCCCGCGTGTAGTGCCGAAGGAGGCACGCGATAGTGCCGCGCCTCGTTCCAGCCGTCGGTCTGCCCGACCACGCGGCCATTGACCCAGCTGACGTCGGCGTCGTCGATCATGCCCAGATCCAGCGTCACACCCTTCGCCGCCTCGGCGGCACTGAGCTGGAAATGGGTGCGGTACCAGGCCACGCCGTCCATGCCGTCGTAGCCTTGCGACTCCCACAGTGCGGGCACGGTGATGGGCGCCCAATCGCGCTCGTCGAGATCGGCGGCGGCATAGCGCGCCTTGTCCGCTGTGACCGCGGTGGCGCCGAGCACCGATGGCCAGCGTCCGAGCATCTGCCGGGTCGCTGCCAGCAGCTTCGCCTGCGCGGCGTCCTCGCGCGCGATCCGCGCCGCGATCGCCACCGGCTTTACGCCCGCGGTGGCGGCATCCATCCACGGCTCGATCCGGCTGCCACCCCAGTTGTCGTTGATGATGCCGACCGGCACGTGCTGGTCAGCGCGAAGTTCCCGTGCGAAGAAATACGCCACCGCCGAGAACTGCCCCGCGGTGTCAGGCGAGGCGGCGACCCAGTGGCTGGCCGGCAGATGATCGGATGGCTGGGTGCTCCAGCTGTTCGGGATCTTGATCTGGCGAATCGCACCGTCGGTGGCATGGGCGATTTCGACTGCAGCGTTACGCGCCTTGACCAGCTCGAACTCCATGTTCGACTGGCCCGAGGCGAGATACACGTCGCCGACCAGCAGATCGTGTGACACGATTTCATCCTTGCCGCTGCGCACACTCAGCTCGAACGGTCCTCCGGCGGCGTGAGCAGGCAGCACGACCGACCAGCGACCTTCGCCGTCGGCGGTGACATCCACCTTGTTCCGGTCGAACTGTACCTGCACGTGTGCACGTGGCCCGCTCCAACCCCATACGCGCATCGGCTGGTCGCGCTGCAGTACGGCGCCGGCGCCGAACACCAGCGGCAGCTTGACGCCCGCCTGTGCAGCCAGTGGTACCGCGAACACCAACACGGCGAGGAAGCGACGGATGAATGAATTCGTGCGAGCGTGGTTCATGGTGTTCCCTTCGGCGAGGAAGCATGGGTGGCACCGGATCCGGACACGGCCAGATCGCCATAAAAGATGCCGCGGCCGCGACCGGCGAAGTACACGCGACCGAACACTCGCGGATCGCCGGTAACGTGGAAGATGCCGCCGTACTGGTGCGCGTCGTCGTTGATGCGCAGCCAGTGCGCGCCGCCATCGATGGAAAGGAACAGGCCACGCTGGCCGCCGAGCTTGCCGGCTAAAAACAGGGTGGGCCCGGCGAGCCCAGGCGCGGCCTTGCCGAAGCCGAGTGAATCGGCGGCCTCGATCACGCCACTTTTCCACTGCACGTGGCCATCGCCACTGGCGCGAATCAGACCATCGAAGCGGCTCGCCAGGAACAGCTCACCCACCTGGCCCGGTACGGCATACAGCTGCACCGTGTCCGGGGTATACCAGGACTGATGCGACTTCTCCGCGATGCGGCCGAGCGCGCCACCGATCCGATCGAAGTGCTGGCCTGCGTCGTGACTGACCAATAGACGGCCATTTGCCAGATCCTGCGCATAGAAGCGCTGTGGATCGACCCGGTCGGCCAGCACCCGGGCTACCTTCGGCAGTCCGCTGGCAGCGAGCCAATGCGCGCCCCAGTCATGGGTGAGATAGGCATTGCCCGCATCCTGCGGAAACCACAGCACGGTGTTGCCGTCGGCGGCGATAGCAATGCTGCCCGCGCCCTGCCCGCCCGGTTCGCTGGCGAATGCCTGCCAGGTTTTTGCACCATCGAGCGAATAGGCGGCATGCACCAGCTGCGTAGTGCCGCGAGAGGTCCCGCTACGCACGATCCGCAGCGGCGCCAACGCCGCAACGTCGATGCTGACACTGTTCGCATAGCGCGGTGGCGCAGTGAACTGGCGCGGCGCCGTGTCGAGATCATCATGCCGAAATCCGTCCAGATCGCCGAGCGCACTGAGCAGATGCGCACCCTCCGATGGACTGGTCAGGGCCAGCGCCACGGTCTCTTCCAGACCGGTGTCCTGGAACCACCAGTTCACCGCGCCACCCCGGTCGAACGCACGCATGTTGCGCGAGGCCCACACGCCGTAGCCGGTGACGAACATCACGTGATCAGAGTCGAACGGATCAATCGCGATGTCGCTCATCCAGTGCGGATGTGCATCAGCGGTCCACGGCGCATTCGAATGATCGAACGACGAACGCACAAACACCGGCGCCCAGTGCTGGCCGCCATCCGTCGTGCGATAAATCTCGTCGTACGGTGTGTAGTGGCAGAACGTGGTGGCCATCAGCACATTCGAGTTGTGCGGATCCACCGCGATGTCGCCCCAGCCGAAACCGCTCGGCTTGCCATTGCGCGGGATCGGCGTGATGTCGGTCCAGCGTCCATCGGCCGGATTGAATTTCCATACCGCGCCGTCGTGCATCTGGTTCGGGCCGGGATCGTCGCCGTAAGTCAGGTAGTAACTGCCATCGGGACTGCGGACCATGTGGTTGGGCCGCAGTCCGATCGGCTGACCCGGCAACGCGCGCCAGTGCGCGCCGCCATCGGTTGAGCGAAACACGCTTTCCTCGCGCGTGGAAACACCGGCATACATCACCGGCGTCGGCCGACCCTTTGCGCCGCTAGCCGGGTCGAACATCACGAACACGATACCGATCGGCTGCGACCGCCAGCCGTCTGCGGCACTGGCGGACGACGACGTCGCTACCTCGGGGAAACTTTCCACGTGCACCCAGTGCGCCGCGTGATCGCCACTGCGCCACAGGCCCGCCGTACGCGATCCGAGCAACAGGATGCCGCCATCGTTCGGATCCACTGCCAGCCGCTCGCCATTGCCACGACCCAGCTCGTTGCCGCCGAGCGGAAACGGCAGATCGAATCGCTCGAATGTCTGGCCGCGATCAGGCGAACGCAGGATCGCCGCGTTGCCCGCTTGCTGTGTGGTGTAAGTGCCTGCCGC
>JBDTZX010000141.1:0-3608 GCA_040004895.1 Rhodanobacter sp.
CACTCCCTGCCTCGTGCATGCCGCGGGATTCGACTGCCGCAAGGCCGCCAGCGCCGATGACGCGCTGTCCAAACAAGACAGCGAACTGGCTGCCTTGTGGAAGCAGGTTCATTCGCACTCCGGCGACGTCGGCGGCACCACCACCCAGCTGTGGGTGCGCGGCATCCCCAACACCCATGCGGCGATCGTGACGAGCGGTGCCCATCGGGATTTCCACATCGACCTGCTGGTATTCGACGAGCATCAGCAGGTGCGCATGCGCTACTACACCAACGTGGCGCTGGACAAAGGCTATCTGCCCCGGCCGATCCGCGACTGGCACGACCGGATCGACACGACCCTTCCCATCGACCTGATGCCCTGAGCATCCAGCCAGCCCCCATCGAATGACCGAAACGTTATCGCCCGCGCCCAGCGCGCGCTACCAGGAAGGCATCGCCGCGCATCGCTGGGAATCCGATCCCGCGCAGCTGGCGATCCTGCCGGAATTCGACCGCATGCATGCCGCGCTGATCGAGCGACCCGATGTCGGTGGCGGATTGTTTGGACGGCTGAAATCGCTGCTCGGCAGCGAGCCTGTCGCCGCGGTGCCGGGCTTGTATCTGTGGGGCAGCGTCGGTCGCGGCAAGACCTTCCTGATGGACCTTTTCGTGGCCAGCCTGCCGCAGGGCATCGCGCAGCGCCGTCACTATCACCGCTTCATGGGCGAGGTGCACGAAAGCATGCGCGCACTGGGTGAACGGCAGAATCCGCTGGCCGAAGTCGCAGCCACGCTTGCGCAACGTTGCCGCGTGTTGTGCCTGGACGAATTTCTGGTCAACGACATCGGCGACGCGATGATCCTGTCCGGACTGCTGGACGCATTGTTCGAGCGCGGCGTGACCCTGGTTACCACCTCGAACACGGCGCCGGTGAATCTCTACCGGGACGGCCTCCAGCGCGCGCGCTTCCTCCCCGCGATCGCGCTGATCGAACAGCAGTGTCACGTGATCGAGATGGCCTCCTCGCGCGACTGGCGGCTGCGTGCGCTGGCGCAGGCGCCGGTGTACCTGACGCCGCCGGGCGCCGAAGCACATCGCGCGCTCGAACGGATTTTCGCCAGCCAGGCCAGCGGCACCGTGCAGCAGGACGGCGTCATGCAGGTCAACGGCCGCGACATCGCCTTCCGCAAGCGCGCCGACGATGTGCTGTGGTTCGATTTCGACGCGCTGTGCGAAGGACCGCGCGCGGTCGCCGACTACATCGCGCTGGCGAAAGCGGGGCCGGCGGTGATCATCGCCAACGTGCCGCAGTTCACCATCTACAGCGAGGACGCGGCAAAGCGCTTCGTGCAACTGGTCGACGAGTTCTACGACCGCCGCGTCAAGCTGGTGCTGTCCGCCGCCGCGCCGATCACCGAACTCTACGACGGCGATCGCCTGCGCGCCGAATTCGGCCGCACCGAATCGCGGCTGATCGAGATGCAGAGCGAAGAGTACCTGGCGCTGGAGCATCGCGCCGAGTGACGCGCGTAGAACATCAGACGTTGTTCCGCGTGGTCAGCGGAAATTTCCTGGAGATGTACGACTTCATGGTCTGCGGCTGCCACGCCGCGGCCATCGCGCGCACGTATTTTCCAAGCCAAACACCTATGCGTCGCTGCTGGTGCTGGGTGCGCGATTGGTGCAGGGTTGTTCCGCCGGTATGGAACTGGGTCGCGTGTCGTTGCATCTGTCGGAGATCGCCACCGGGACTCGCGGCTTCTATTGTTCGTGGCAATCGGCGAGCCAGCAGGTTGCGGCAGTGTTCGCCGCGCTGATCGGCCTGCTGCTGCAACGCTGGATGCCGCTGCAGGCGAAGTCCGACGGGGGTTGGCGCATTCCGTTGATCATCGGCTGCCTGATCGTGCTGTTGCTGTTTCTGCTGCGTCGTTCGCTGGAGGAGACCGAGGCATCCCTGGCGCACTTGAACCACCCGAATGCCGACGAGATCCATCACTCGATGATCCACGTTGGCGTATCGTGCTGAGCGGCATGACGATGGTTCTGATGACCACGATGTCGTTTTATCTGATCACCGCGCATACGCCGACATCGACGGCAGATTTATCCGATTGAGATCGACAGCATCACGCACTGAACCGATGATTCAGGCCACGGTCGTGCCGGGAGGCTGTGCCTGCTGGAAACGGCGATGGTGGATCAGCAGGCCGCTGAAGTAGACGATGTAGTAGCCGACCAGCAGGCCGATCACCAGCATGGTCAGCGGACTGGAGGTGTAACCGGCAAACGGCGACATGTCATTGTCCGGCGCCGTGACTGCCTGATGCATCGCCGGTGCGAGCGCCATGAAGCGCCAGGCCAGCCGCCCCAGAAACAGCACGGTGAGCAACGCGCCGATCCATGGATTGGGCACATAGCAATCGCCCTTCACCGGATCGGTTTCGAAGCGCGTCAGGCGCAGGCCAACCATGCCGATGATCGCGCCGATCAGCACGCCCCCGACCAGCCCTTCGAGCAGCGCGAACTTTTGCAAACCGCTGAGCGAAAGCAGCGCGCCGATGAGGCTGAACATGACGATGCGAAAGATCATCGCCTTGCGCCGGATGCGCTGCTGACCGAACGTGCGGCTGACCCGCCGCCAGACGAAAAAGGCGAGCAAGGCGGCAATTGGAAGATAGTGGATAAGCTGTTGCGATGACATGCGAATTCCAGGCAATCGAATATGCGTCAGGTTAATCCAGCGATGGGCGAATGACGACTGACCGCAGACAGTGAACGCGCATGACGACTGTCATTCGCGATGTGCTCAGGCCGTGCCGAGCTGCTCGGCCAGCGAGCGGGTCTTCGCGCTGACGGTATTGCCGGTGTGCAGAGCCGACTTGCGCTCGATCAGCATGAGCAGGCATTCCTCATCGGCAACCGGATTGTGGCGCACGCCCTTGGGCACCACGAACAGTTGGCCTTCATCGAGTTCCACCGGTTCAGCGTTTTCCAGCTCGATGCGCAGATGGCCGCGGAGGATCAGGAACAACTCGTCCTCCTCGTCGTGACTGTGCCAGCACAGCTGGCCATGCACTTTGGCGACTTTGAGATAGCTGTCGTCGAGTTCGCCGATCACCCGCGGCGACCAGTGCTCGGTCAGCGCCGCGGCGAGAGACAGGGGAGAAATGGACTGTGTCATGTTTTACTTCGCCTTGCCCTGGTTGGCCACCGCGGCCATTTTTGCCTCGATCGCGGCGGCATCGCCGAGATAGAAGTGACCCAACGGCTTGAGATGTTCGTCGAATTCGTAGACCAGCGGCACGCCGTTGGGGATATTCAGCTCGACGATCGCCGCGTCGGACATATGGTCGAGGTACTTCACCAGCGCGCGCAGCGAATTGCCATGCGCAGCGACCACCACGCGCTGGCCGGCGCGGATCGCCGGCGCCAGCACCTCGTGCCAGTACGGCAGCACGCGCTCGACGGTGTCCTTCAGGCACTCGGTGTCGGGGATGTCCTTCGGATCGAGCGTGGCGTAACGCGGATCGTGCACCGACTCGTTCGCGCTGCGCTCCAGCGGCGGCGGCGGAATGTCGTAGCTGCGGCGCCAGATCTTGACCTGATCCTCGCCGTACTTCGCCGCGG
>JBDTZX010000344.1:0-12169 GCA_040004895.1 Rhodanobacter sp.
AGCTGGACAAGCTCGGCATGCGCGGATCGAATACCTGCGAACTGGTGTTCGAGGATTGCGAGATCCCCGCCGAGAACATCGTCGGCGAAGTGAACGAAGGCGTGCGCGTGCTGATGAGCGGCCTCGATACCGAACGACTGGTGTTGTCCGGCGGCCCGCTCGGCCTGATGCAGGCCGCGCTTGATCTCGCCCTGCCCTACGTGCGCGAGCGCAAGCAGTTCAATGCGCCGATCGGCACCTTCGGCGTGATGCAGGCGAAGATCGCCGACATGTACACCGCGCTGCAAAGCTCACGCGGCTTCGCGTACATGGTGGCGCAGCAGTTCGACAACGGCGTGAAGTCGCGCATCGATCCGGCCGCGTGTCTGCTGAATGCCTCGGTGAATGCGGTGCAGGTGGCGCTGGAAGCGATCCAGACGCTCGGCGGCAACGGCTACATCAACGAGTTCCCTGCGGGTCGCCTGCTGCGCGATGCCAAGCTGTACGAGATCGGCGCCGGCACCAACGAGATCCGCCGCATGCTGATCGGCCGCGAGCTGTTCCACGGCAAGGCCTGACGTAACGCGACGCGACGCGACGCCGGAACGACTCCGGCGTCATCGTTGTTTCCCATCGATGCGCTATTGGCCAGCGCGTACCGGCTTATCCAGACGAACCAGCAGCACGTCGTGTTGCTTCAGCAGGATCGGCTGGCGGTCTTCCAGCGTGACTGACTTGCCGCTCCACAGATCCTCGCCGTGCTGCGCGCCTTTCAGACCCAGCCTTGCCAGATCCAGATGAAAGGGGTGCGTGCTGTAGCGCTCCGTTCCGAGATTGAGCACGGCCACCGCGAGTGCGCCGCCGGACAGCGGCTTGGTCCACACCTCCATCTGGCCGTCGGCATAGGCACGCTCGCCCTGCACGCCGAGCGGATCCTGGTCGATCGCGATCACGTCGCGGTTGGTCAGCACCGAGCGCACCTCCGGCGTCATCGCCGAGAGATCGTTGCCGGCAATCAGCGGCGCGGCCATCATCGCCCACAGGCTGAAGTGCGCGCGGTTCTCGGGCATGGTCAGCTTCTTGTCGCCGAGCTGGTTGCCGACTTCGAGCATGTCCGGATCGTTCCAGTGACCGGGGCCGGCGAATCGCGCCAGGCCCGATTGTTGCGTTGCGTTGGCGTGGATCGACATCCAGTTGAGGCTGACGTCGTCGGTCGTGCGCCACAGGTTGCCGCTCACGGCAGGCGACGCGCCCCACTCCCACACCGCATCCCAACCGTACTGGCATAGCGAGTAGACGATCGGCCGGCCGCTGGCGTCGAGCGCGCTGCGCATTTTTTGATACGCGGCTTCCATCGTGTGCATTTGCGCGACCTTGTCATGCGGATGCTGCGCTTCCATCACGTCGTCCCGGAAACTGCACAGGTCGTACTTGAGATAATCGACGCCCCATTGCGCATACGTGCGCGCGTCCTGCGCCTCGTGCCCCAGCGAACCGGTGTAGCCCGCGCAGGTCTTGCTGCCGGGCGAGCTGTAGATACCGAGCTTGAGACCCTTCGAATGCACGTAGTCAGCCAGTGCCTTCATGTCCGGAAATTTCGCGTTCGGGCGGATCGCGCCATTCGCGTCGCGTGTACCCTGCCAGCCGTCGTCGATGTTGACGTAAACGTAGCCAGCATCGCGCATGCCGCTGGCGACCATCGCGTCCGCCGTTGCACGGATGTCCTTGTCGCTTACCTTTTCGGCAAAATGATTCCAGCTGTTCCAGCCCATCGGCGGCGTCGCGGCGATGGAAGTCGCGGCCTGGACGGATGCTCCGGGGAGCACGGCAAGCAACATGGCAATACGGGCAAACAAGTTCATCCTGGTCTCCAATGGCGAGGGCAATCGCGATGAGGAAAAGCACACAGCGGCCACCGCTGCGCATCACGCAACCGAGTGTGCATCCTTCAGTATCTCCACACCACGGATCGACGCGGCTTCAGTGCGGTGCATGTCCAGCACAAGTACATCATTGTGACCGGACTGCAACCAGCTCGCCGGGCAATACAGGCGTTGCTGCGGGCCCACATTCCAGTAGCGCCCGAGCAGCCGCCGGTTGACCCAGAGATAGCCCTTGTTCCAGGCGCTCATGTCGACATACGTGTCACCGGTTTTCTCGAGCGTGAGGCTGCCTCTGAAAAACACCCCGGGTCGCGAGGGCGCACCCTGCATCGGACGTAAACCGGCGAGCCACGCATCGTCAAGTGGCAGGCTGTGCACATCCCATTGCAGCAGTTCGCGACCATCAAGCCGGATGGCATCGACGATGCCCTTGCGGTCCGACATCGCGTGGCCGTAGCCGACGTGGCCGAAGCTGTCGACCAGGATCTCGAGCATGCTGTCACCCTCTGTTCTCGGCAAAGCGATCTGCAGATCGAGCAGCTGTTTCGGCTTCTGCACGCGCGAAAGAAAACCGAGATAGCGACCATCGCGGAAGAACGTCGCGTAGTCGCGCAGACCAGCTACCGCCAGCTTGCCGCCACCGTGCAGCCGCTTGCGGTAGAGCACCATGCCGTGGTCCTGTGCGAACAGCAGTTCGTTGGCCTGCGGTGAGTCCGCCCGTTTCGCAGCCGGCAGGTTGTCCCATAGCGATGCGTGCGGGCTGAGCTGCAACGACGGGAAACGGATGGCCGCCGGCGCCGCCGGAATCGAGGGCAAACGTTTGTGCACGTTTCCTGCGATCAACTGACGAAAAGCGTGGTAGTCCTGTGTCGGCTCGCCGCGCTCGTTGATTGGTGCGCCGTAGTCGTAGCTGGTGATCACCGGCTCGAAATGCGTGCCGTCGTCGTCGGAATTCGCGCCGGCGGTGAAGCCGAAATTGCTGCCGCCATGCACGACATACAGGTTGAACGAACGGCCTTGCTGCAACAGGTCGTGCAGTGTGGCGGTGAAATCGCCGCGCGCGAAATCCGTGTCGCCCCAGTGCGTGATCCAGCCCGGATACCCTTCGCCCATCCACACCGGCATCTCGCCGGCGATCGCCTGGGCCCCGGCGAAATCGGTATCGCCGTCCAGACCCAATGCGGTGCCAGGCAGGTACGTGTGCTCCTTGCGCACCTGGCCCAGACCATCGGAGATCGAGAACGGGCCATGCACGCCATGCGCTTCCCACAGCGCGCGGATCAGCTTGAGGTAGTCGAGGTCATGGCCGAACGAGGCGTACTCGTTCTCCACCTGCACCATCAACACCGGACCACCGTTCGCCGCCAGCAGCGGCACGATGTGCGGAGCGATGGTGCCGATGTAGCGGCGCACCGCCGCCATGTAATCCGGGTCGTCCTTGTCGCGCACGCGAAGCTGCGGATGACGCAGCAGGTAGGGCGGCAGTCCGCCGAAATCCCACTCACCGCAGATGTACGGACCGGGTCGCAGATACACCCACATGCCCTCGCGCTGGCACAGACGGATGAAGCGGACGAAGTCGCGATTGCCGGTTGTGAAGTCGAACACGCCGGGCTCGCTTTCCAGGTCATTCCACATCAGATAGATCGAGATCGTGTTGAGCCCCATCGCCTTCGCCATGCGGATGCGATGCAGCCAGTACTCGGCCGGGATGCGCGCCGGATGCATCTCGCCGCTGCGGATCTGGAATGGCTGGTCGTCCAGCATGAAGTTGCGCGCGGTCAGCTCGAACCGGTGTGGCTTGCCATCCGGCTCGTGACTTGCAAATTGCCGGATCGCATGGGAGTCGGCGTCCACACGCCAACTCAGGGCGGCCAGCGGCGCCAATGCGGTCAGACGCAGAAAATCCCGTCGTTGCATGTGATCTCCTCCAGGCAAAAAGTGGACTTGGACGGCGGCCTTCGGCACCGTCCCATGCCTCATTCTGCCGGATCAGCGGACACACGAACGCGATTCCGTTGCACGGAATGTCGCAGCGGTCGATACCATTCGCTGCGCCGGCGTCGAGGTCGTACTGATCTGATATTGATCGAACGCAGCATCATGGGAAAAGCAGGCACGGCACGTATCCGGTTCAGAACGTCCAGCTGAAATTCGCGCTGCCCATCTTCGATTCCTCGCCCTGACCGAGGTACTGGTCGTAACCGAGCTGCAGGCTGGCATGCGCGCTCATGCTCCAGTTCACCGTGCTGCCGATCACGCCGCCGTAGCGCGCCAGACCAACGCCGCCGAGGGGCGCGAACTGGTTGAGGCCGCTGAAGCTGGCCTCGGCGACATCGCCGCGCATGCCGAACGATTGCTGCCACAGCAGTCGCGTCTGCAAACTGAGACTGCCACCGCCGGCAAGCGACCATTTTCGCGTGGCGCGCAAGCCCATGCCGGCCTGCCAGCGCGCGCTGGTCTGCGCATCGGCTTTCAGACCGAAGCCGTCGGCGCCCTGCTCGTCGAAGCCGTCGTGCTGGATCTGCGCGTATTGCAGGCTCACGTAGGGCGTGATCTGCGTATGGCCGAGATCCATGCGATAGCCGCTTTCGCCATAGGCAACGCTGTAGCGGCCAAGGCTGTCGCTGCTGACTCCGGTTTGCTCGCTGCCGAGCTGCAGGAAACGCCGGATGTTCTCGCGATAATCGCCTACACCGAATCGGCCCATCGTGTACCACGAGCCGTTGATCACGCCGCCATACAGCATGCCTTCCAGCGCGTGGCTGCGACCCTGGTCCGCGCTTTCAGCCAGCCGGCCGAGTCCGCTGCTCTGGCTCAGCGCGTAGCCGGCGTAGCCATTGGAACCGACGCGCTGATCCGCGCCGATCATGCTTCCGCTGAGGTCGTAACCGACATCGCGGTAGCCGCTGCGCGACATGCCGCCGTGATAGCCGAGATTCTGCGTCCAGCCGCCAGGCAGCGGTTGGTCGAGCAGGCTGTCGAAGCGGCCGGACAGCGCGCGCGTGCCGGCGTCGATCGCCTCGAAGGTCATCGCAGTGCTGGCCGCGTGCAGTTGGCCGGACAGACTTTCCAGCGAACGCTGCGCGGCGCCGACACTGGCCGACTGTTGCAGGCTCGCAGCGCCGGCGATGAAGTTTGCAGCGACCGGCGTGACGCCACCGGCCGGAGCGGATGGACCGATCTGGCTGTTGATCTGGTCGAATGCATTCTGCACGCGTTGCGCCGCTCCGTAGGAGGCCGCGGTATAGGTGGCTCCCTGGATCGCGGTGACCTGCACCTGCTGCACGTTGAGCCAGGCATTGTTCGCGTCGTAGCCCAACGTGGCGGTGAGCATGACATTGGATGCCGCGTTCAAGCCGCTGAAGCTGCCGCTCAAGCCGCCCATCGCGCTGAGCACATCGGTATGCGAACTGACGGTGTAGCCGGCATTGGCGCCGGTGACGAACAGATCGCCGCCGGTGATGCTGGCCGTGCCCGACACGCGCAATGCCGACCCCAGCGAGACGGCCAGACGGCCGCCGCCCTGCTGAACGTAATTTCCGGTCAGATTGACATCGCTGCTGCCGGTAGCCAGCACACCCGCATTGCTGACATTGCCGACGATGGCCGGCGTGCTGGCCAGAGTGCCTTGCGCCCCGATGGTCACCGCGGACGTCAATGCCCTGGCCGTCAGCGTACCGCCCTGGATCTGGGTGGCGCCGGTGTAGCTCGAAGCCTGGGTCAGGGTGAGCGTGCCGGTACCCTGCTTGATCAGCCCGCCAGCACCGGTGATCGGGTTGTTCCAGCTGGAACTGCCGGTGAAATTGACGGTGACATCGCCCCAGTTGAATTGCTCCGGCCCGTTGACCGCCTTGCCGACATCCAGCTCGCCGTAACCGAAGGTCGCATCGACCCCCGCCGCGCCCAGATCGTCGGCTGTGCCGAGCAAGGTCTGGCGCACCAGGTCGTTGCTGAAATACGGATACGCCTGCCATACCAGTGCGGCAGCGCCGGAGACCTGCGGTGCCGCCAGCGAGGTGCCGCTGACGATGTAATAGCTCTGGCTGCTGGTGGTGTCGTCCTTGCCGCTGACGATCACGTCGCCGGGAGCGGCCAGACAGTAGTTCTTTGCCTCGCCACACGCATTCGAATAGCTGGCAAGTTGCGTCGGGTTATTGCTGTCCACCGCCACCACCGTCAGCCAGCCCTTTTCCAGATCGGGTGCGCGGCTGGGCAGCGCGGCGGTGTCGCTGGGGTTGGCCGCGGACGAATTGCCGGCGGCGAAGACCACCAGTCCGCCCCACGTGTTGATGAACTTGTCATAGGCGTCATGAAAGCTCTTGGTGGTGGCCGTGTCGCTGGCATCCCAGTACAGGCCGCCCCAGGAATTGTTCATCACCTTGACGTTGTTGGCGATCAGATCGTCGTTGATGGCGCCCAGAGGATCCGCGCTGGTGACCTTGTTGCCTTGGCCGGACCCATCGTCGGTCGGTTCGACGTCGTTGATGATGCGTGCCGACACCAGATCCGCGCCCGGCGCGATGCCCCCGGCAAAGTTGTCGAACGGCGTGCCTGCGGCAATCTCCGACACCCAGGTGCCATGGCCGACCACATCGTCGATGGCCGTGTTGTTCTGGGTCGGGTCGACGTAGATCAGTTCCTTGAGTACGCGCCCGGCCAGCGCTGGATGGTTTTGCATGATGCCGCTGTCGACCACGCCGATGACCACACCGGCGCCAGTGAAGCCCTGCGCGTGCGCGGCATTCGCATGGGTGACCGTGAGCTGGACATCCACCGGCGGATTGACCGCGGCGGGTGCGGGAACCGGTGCTGCCGGTGCAGGCCTGACGTTGCCGCCACCGCCGCCGCAGCCGCCCAGACCCACCGCCACGCCCAGCACCAGCAACGCCTCGCGCTGCAGCCGCCTTGCCTTGAGTGTCTTCATGATCGATCCCCAAACCCGTCGTGAACCTTGCTGTCGCGCCCGGATCGGGCGTCGGCACCACCCCGTCTTTGCATACTGACACAAGAAAAACCGGCTGATGCACAGCCTGATCGGTGCAGCTGCCTCGTTTGCCGGCATGCCTGGGCAACTGCGATAATCGGCAGATTGCTTGTCGGGCGTCAGCTCCGTGAGCGCATCTGGAGATACCCATGTCGGACGTCAGCGTAGTCATCGTCGGTGCCAAGCGCACCGCCATCGGTTCCTTCCTCGGGCAGTTCACCGGCGTGCCGACGCCCAAGCTCGGCGCCACCGCGATCCGTGCTGCACTGGAACAATCCGGCGTCGCGCCGGCGGACGTCAGTGAACTGATCATGGGCTGCGTGCTGCCGGCCAATCTGGGCCAGGCGCCGGCACGTCAGGCGGCGCTGGGTGCGGACCTGCCGACCAGCGTCGGCTGCACGACCATCAACAAGGTTTGCGGCTCGGGCATGAAGGCGATCATGTTGGGCAACGACCTGATCAAGGCAGGCTCGGCGACCGTGGTCATTGCCGGCGGCATGGAGTCGATGACCAACGCGCCGCACATGGTCCAGGCGCGCACCGGCATCCGCTACGGCGATGGTCAGCTGGTCGACCACATGGCGTGGGATGGGCTGACCAATCCGTATGACGGCAAGGCGATGGGTGTTTTCGGCGAACTCTGTGCCGACAAATACCATTTCAGCCGCGAGGATCAGGATGCCTTCGCGATCGAATCGGTGCGTCGGGCCAAGGCCGCCCAGCAGGACGGTGCGTTTGCCGGCGAAATCGTCTCGGTGACGGTGAGCGGCCGCAAGGGTGACGTGGTGGTCGACACCGACGAGCAGCCGGGCCGCTCCGACGTGAGCAAGATTCCGACTCTCAAGGCCGCTTTTCGCAAGGAGAACGGCACCATCACCGCAGCGAGCTCGTCGAGCATTTCCGACGGCGCCGCAGCGGTTGTGCTGCTGTCGGCGGAGGATGCGAACAAGCGCGGACTGAAGCCACTGGCGCGTATCGTCGCCCACGCCACCCATTCGCAGGAACCGGAATGGTTTACCACCGCTCCGGTTGCGGCGATCCAGAAAGTACTCGACAAGGCTGGCTGGAAAGTCGGCGAGGTCGACCTGTTCGAAGTCAACGAGGCATTTGCGGTGGTTGCCATGGCGCCCATGAAGGAGCTCGGCATCGCGCACGAAAAGCTCAACGTGAATGGCGGAGCCTGTGCACTCGGACACCCGATCGGCGCCAGTGGCGCGCGTCTTGTGGTGACGCTGCTTCATGCACTGAAAACCCGTGGCCTGAAGCGTGGCGTCGCCGCGCTGTGTATCGGCGGTGGCGAAGCGACCGCGCTTGCGCTGGAATGCATCGATTGAAGCTGCAAGCTCATGTCACGCGTTGCTGATCTTCATGACAGCGGGTTAAACCGGTTTTTGATGCCAGGGAAGGTTCTCTACAAATTTGTAGCGCAATTTCCGCGAAAGCGTTATTAATACACGGCCAAACGGCATTCCACGGCAAAGGAGATTCATCATGAAGTTTACGCGTACCCTACTCGCCTCCGCGCTCGTCGCGCTGTTGGCGGCATGCAGCAACGGCGCGCAGGACTCCGCGCAGGACGCCCAGAAGTCGGCTGATACCGCTCAGCAGGCTGCTGATACGGCACAGCAAGCTGCTGCACAGGCTCCGACCACGGCGACCTCGCAAGCTGCAGACCAGGCCAAGACGGCCGCAGCTGCGGCTGGACAGGCTTCCGACCAGGCCCAGCAGGCAGCAGCATCGGCCTCTGCGATGGCTCCGGCCAGCACCAGCACTGCGAAGGACGCGATGTCCATGAGCAAAGACGCCGCATCCAACGCTGCCGATGCCGCCAGCAAGGCTGCCAGTGCCGCCAAGGACGCTGCCGGCAACGCGAAAGACGCTGCCGACAAAGCCAAGGACGCCATGAAGGGCCATTGATCCCTAGCTGGTTTCCAGAGAAACGGCCGCCTTGTGCGGCCGTTTTTTTTCTGTCTGCAGTGTGCAGTTGGGACAATGGCCAGCGACCGCTATGATTCCTGCTTCCGTGCAGTCGAACCGGTGAATCCGCATCCATGAGCGCCATCGTCTCCCAGATTGATCCGCGTTCGGCGGAGTTCCAGGCCAGCGCGCGGCAATTGCGTGAGGTCTCCGACAACCTCCATCGCGAACTTGCCCGCAATGCCGAGGGCGGTGGCGCCAAGGCGCGCGAAAAACATATCGCGCGCGGCAAGCTGCTGCCGCGCGAACGCATCCGCGCCCTGCTCGATCCCGGCTCGCCGTTCCTCGAACTTTCGCCGCTCGCCGCACACGGCATGTATGACGATGCTGCACCGGCTGCCGGCCTGATTACCGGGATCGGCCGCGTCCACGGCATCGAGGTCATCGTGGTGGCCAACGATGCCACGGTAAAGGGCGGCACCTATTTTCCGATGACCGTCAAAAAGCATCTGCGCGCACAGGAAATCGCGCTGGAAAATCGGCTGCCGTGCATCTATCTGGTGGATTCCGGTGGCGCGTTCCTGCCGCTGCAGGACGAAGTATTCCCCGACAGGGAGCATTTCGGCCGGATCTTCTACAACCAGGCCCGCATGTCGTCACTGAACATTCCGCAGATTGCCGTAGTCATGGGCTCGTGCACCGCTGGCGGTGCCTATGTGCCTGCCATGAGCGACGAGACGATCATCGTGCGCGAACAAGGCACAATCTTCCTTGGTGGTCCGCCGCTGGTGAAGGCTGCCACAGGAGAGGTAGTGGATGCGGAGACGCTCGGCGGTGCGGACGTCCATACGTCCATATCCGGCGTCGCCGACCACTTTGCCGAAAACGACGCGCATGCGCTTTCGATCGCGCGCGACATCGTCGCCAGCCTCAACCGCAGGAAGCAGGTTCCATTGGCGTTGCGCTCACCGGTCGAGCCGCGTTACGCCGCGGACGAGCTTTACGGCGTGATACCACAGGACACACGTCGTCCATTCGACATCCGCGAAGTCATCGCCCGTATCGTCGATGGTTCGGAGCTGCACGAGTTCAAGGCGCGCTACGGCAAGACGCTGGTCTGCGGTTTCGCGCACATCCATGGCTACCCGGTCGGCATCATCGCCAACAACGGCATCCTGTTCGCCGAGTCCGCGCTCAAGGGCGCGCATTTCATCGAACTGTGCAACCAGCGCAACGTACCGCTGGTGTTTCTGCAGAACATCACCGGCTTCATGGTGGGCAAGAAATACGAGCAGGCCGGCATCGCCAAGGACGGGGCGAAGATGGTCACGGCGGTCGCCTGCTCGCACGTGCCCAAGTTCACCGTGGTGATCGGCGGCAGCTTCGGCGCCGGCAATTATGCGATGTGTGGCCGCGCCTATGGTGCGCGTTTCCTGTGGATGTGGCCGAATGCCCGGATCAGCGTGATGGGTGGCGAACAGGCGGCGTCCGTGCTGGCGACGGTCAAGCGCGATGGCCTCGAGGCCGCCGGCAAATCGTGGAGCACCGATGATGAAGAGGCGTTCAAGGCTCCGATCCGCGAGCAATACGAACGCCAGGGCCACCCCTATTACGCCAGCGCCCGCCTGTGGGATGACGGCATCATCGATCCGGTCGATACCCGCCGCGTGCTGGGGTTGGCTATCTCGGCGTCGATGAACGCGCCGATCGAACCGCAGCGGTATGGCGTGTTCCGGATGTAGCAGCAGCCTCGCGACTGGCGTTGTCGCCGTTCAATCCTGCCGCGGCTCGCCGCGCAAACGCACGTCGCTGGGCAGCATGTCAGTGCGGCTTACGCTGTCCTCGCGCTGTGATTCGAAGAAGCGCTGCACCTGCTGGCAGACCGCCATGGTGTTTTCGCGGGCGATCGCCGAGACCAGGAACCACGGCTGGGTCCAGCCCAGTTCGGCAATGATGCCCTCCGCTACCGATGCACGTTCGTCGTCGGCCAGCATGTCGGCCTTGTTCAACACCAGCCAGCGTGGGCGTTCGAGCAACTCCGGGTTGAATTTCTCCAGTTCGCGCTCGATCGCGCGCACCTGTGCGGCAACGTTGCTGCCGTCGACCGGCGCGATGTCGACCAGATGCAGCAGCAGGCTGGTGCGCGCCACGTGGCGCAAGAACTGGATGCCGAGTCCGGCACCATCCGAGGCGCCCTCGATCAGGCCGGGGATGTCGGCGATGACGAAGCTCTGGTCGGTACCCAGGCTGACCACGCCCAGATTCGGAACCAGCGTGGTAAACGGATAATCCGCCACCCGCGGCGTGGCGGCCGAGACGGCGCGGATGAAGGTGGATTTGCCCGCATTCGGGAATCCAAGCAGACCTACATCGGCCAGCAGGCGCAGTTCGAGCTTCAACTCGCGCGCATCACCGGGTGTACCCGGCGTGGCCTTGCGCGGTGCGCGGTTCACCGACGTCTTGAAATGAATGTTGCCCAGGCCGCCCTTGCCGCCCTGCGCAACCAGCATGCGCTGGCCGTGACCGGTGAGGTCGCCGATCATCTCGTCGGTATCGACATTGGTGATCATGGTGCCCACCGGCACGCGCACTACCGTGTCCTCGCCGCCCTTGCCATACATCTGGCTGCCCATGCCGTTCTCGCCGCGGCGCGCCTTGAAGCTGCGCTGGTGACGGAAGTCGACCAGGGTATTGAGACCCTCGTCGGCCACCAGCCATACCGAGCCGCCGAAGCCACCGTCGCCGCCATCGGGGCCGCCGAACGGAATGAACTTTTCGCGGCGAAAGCTGATGCAGCCATTGCCGCCATCGCCGGCCTGGACTTTGATATTGGCTTCGTCGACAAATTTCATGGTCTTGCTCTGGGATGGGCGGGGAACGGGGAACGGGGAACGGATAAATGCCGAAGCGAAACAGCAAGGACCCTGAGCAACGGCAACAGCAACAGCAACAGAGAAAACGCCAAGTGCGCAAGGAAACTGCCGTTCCCGGTTCTCCGTTACCGCTTCAAAAATGAAAAACCCCGCCGAAGCGGGGCCTTCGTGCCGCATCGCGAAAGGCTTAAGCCTGCACGACGTCGACGAAACGACGGTTCTTGTCGCCGCGCACAGCGAACTTGACGGTACCGTCGACCAGCGCAAACAGCGTGTGGTCACGACCCAGACCCACACCGGTGCCCGGGTGGAACTGGGTACCGCGCTGACGCACGATGATGTTGCCGGCCTCGATGGCCTGACCGCCATAGATCTTCACGCCCAGGTATTTCGGGTTCGAATCGCGACCGTTGCGGCTGGAACCTACGCCTTTTTTATGTGCCATGACTCAAGTGCTCCAGTGCTCAGGCGTTGATGCCCGTGATCTCGATTTCGGTGAAATGCTGGCGGTGACCCTGCTGACGCTTGTA
>JBDTZX010000073.1:0-3597 GCA_040004895.1 Rhodanobacter sp.
ACAAGTGCGAGCTACCGCTATGACACCGTTCACAGCCAGATCCTTTTCAGCATCAGCCACGATGGTTATTCGAGGCCCTTTGGACGGCTGCACATTTCGAAAGGCTGGTTGCATTTCGACCCGGCTGACTGGAGCACGGCCTCGACCGAACTGGACATCGACCTCGCCGGCGTCGACATGGGCGATACAGACTGGAATACGGCCGTGTGCAAACCCGCCTTGCTCGATTGCGCACACCATCGCTATGCGCATTTCGCCAGCACCGGCGTCGAACGCAAGGACGGCCAGCACGGTGTGCTGCACGGTGAGCTGACTCTGCGTGGCATCAAGCAGAAGCTGGATATCCCGTTCACGTTCAATCGTGCCGCGCGCACGATCTACGGCCTGCACGAAATCGCCGGCTTCTCCGCAGCGGTCTTGCTGGACCGCGACACCTTCGGCATCACGGCGAATGGCGGCTCGATCGGACAACAGGTAAGCGTGTGGCTCGAACTGGAGGGTATTCGCGACGATGCCGCCGACGACCATCCGAATGAAAATCCCTGAAGCATCTGCGCATGAAGGACCATCGATGAAATTTCGAAATCACCGGAAATGGGGCGCGATGGCGCAATTCTTTCACTGGGTGATGGCGCTGGCCATCCTCGGCAACGGCCTGTTCGGGCTGCTGATGGATCTGGCGCATTCGCCGATGCAGAAGATCAACTGGCTGGCCCTGCACAAGTCGATCGGCCTGACCGTGCTGGCGCTGTTCCTGCTGCGGCTGGCCTGGCGCATGTCCGATCGCCGGCCGCCCGAAGAACCCGCCCCGCGCTGGCAGCAGCTCAGCGCACACCTCGTGCACGGTCTGCTGTATGGATTGATCGCCGCGATTCCGCTGAGCGGCTGGTGGTTCAACTCGGTCAGCGGCAAGCCGCTGCAGTGGTTCAAGCTGTTCAACCTGCCTGCGCTAGCGGCGAAGAATGACGAGCTTCGCCATGTCGCGCACGCTGTGCACGAGTATTTGTTCTGGTTCCTGCTGCTGGTGCTGGTGGCGCACGTCGGCGCCGCGCTGAAGCACCACGTGTTCGACAGGGACAACGTGCTGCGCCGCATGCTGCCTTTCGCGCGCCTGCGCAACGATTCGACATCCGAAGGAGATCGCCCATGAAACGCCTCGCCATCCTGCTGGCACTCGCGCTGCCGTTCGCCGCGATGGCCGCCGACTACAACATGCAGCCCGCGCAAAGCCAACTCGGTTTCAGCGGCACCTTCCAGGGTGCCGCGTTCAACGGTCACTTCACGCAGTGGAGCGCCAGCATCCGCTACGACCCGGCCCAGCTGGCCACTTCGAAATTCGAGGTCACGGTGACGCCAGCGAGCGCCGTGTCGGGCGACAAGGACCGTGACAGCGCGATGCCGGGCAGCGATTTCTTCGATGTGGCGAAATTTCCCGCCGCCCATTTCGTCAGCACCGCGTTTCACCAGAGCGGCGCGCAGGTCGTCGTCGACGGCAACCTCACCCTGCGCGGCGTGACCAAACCCATCAGCCTCGACGTGATCTTCAAGCCGCAAGGCAGCAGTGCCACGCTGGATGTGACCGGTGTGGTGAAACGGCTTGATTTCGGCGTCGGCACGGGCGACTACGCCGACACCTCGGTGATCGGCGCGGATGTGAAGATCAACGCACATCTGCAGCTCGCACCGAAGTAACCGCCGCCACGATGGCGAACGACAATCTGTGGCAACGCCTGCGCGGCTGGGTCGCAGCGGGTGCGATGAGCCCGGCTCCGGTTGCCGACGTCACGATGCCCGCACCACGTGAGCGCGCCAACACGAATCGGGTGACCGACAGCCTGCGCAGCCTGCTCGACGACCCGACCATCCCGGCCTCGCTGCGCACCGAACTGGCCACCGATTTCGCGCGCATCGAGAACATGCTGGACAAGCTCGAACGCGGCGAGCTGCATGTCGCCGTGTTCGGCCGCGTGTCCGCCGGCAAATCGGCGCTGGGCAATGCACTGCTCGGTCGCGAGGCGTTCACGGTCGGCGTCCTGCACGGCACCACCACCGACGCCGAACACGCCATGCTCGACGAGGCGCAGCACGACGGGCTGGTGCTGATCGACACGCCCGGCATCAACGAGCTCGATGGCGAGGCGCGCGAGCGGCTGGCGTTCGAGGTGGCCGAGGTCAGCGATCTGGTGGTGTTCGTCTGCGACGGCGACCTCACCCGCGAGGAACTGGACGCGCTGAAGACCCTCGCCGCCACCCAGCGTCCGTTGCTGCTGGCGCTGAACAAGGCCGATCGCTATGGCGATGACGAGTTGCACAACCTGCTCGACCACCTGCGCCTTCGCGTCGCCGGCCTGGTGCGCGCCGACGATGTGATTGCGGTGGCGGCACACCCGGCACCGTTGCGCGTGATCGAGGTCAACGCGAGCGGCCGCGAACAGCCGCGCGAGCAATCGCGTCCGCCGGATGTCGCCGCCTTGCGCGAACGCCTGCTGACGATCGCTGCGCGCGAAGGCAAGACGCTGTCGGCGATCAATGCGGGACTGTACGCGGGGCGGTTGACCGACCAAGTCAGCGCGCGCATCGCGCAGACGCGCCAGGCGGTTGCCGCGAAGCTGATCCACAACTACTGCATTGCCAAAGGCGTGGCGGTCGCGCTTAATCCGATCCCGGTCGCCGACCTGCTCGCTGCGGCGGGCCTCGACGCGGCCATGGTGGTGCAGCTTTCGCGCATCTACGGCCTGCCGCTCACGCGCGCCGAATCCGGCCGGCTGGTGGCGGTGATCTCCGCCCAACTGGCTGCGCTGATGGGCGCCATCTGGGGCATGCAGCTGGTCGCGTCGGCGTTGAAAGGATTCAGTGCCGGGCTGTCGGTGGTGGTGACCGCGGCCGCGCAGGGCGCGCTGGGCTGGTATGCCACGGTGCTGATCGGCCGCGCGGCGGAACGTTATCTGATCGCCGGAAAATCATGGGGCGAGGCGGGCGCCAAGCGCGCCGTTGCCGACATCGTCGCCAGCCTCGATCGCGATTCGATCCTGCGCGAGGCGCGTGAGGAAATTCTCAAGCGACTGAAAGCGCGCGTCTAGCGCAGTCACCCCTCCCCCTGCTTCGCAGGGGGAGGCTGGCGACCGAAGGGAGTCCTTCAGGTGAGGGGGTTGCCCGAGCTTGCCGGAAGATCAAGAGCGAACTCCACCCCTCCCCTAGAAGCAGGGGAGCGAGACGACTCACGGAGAATTTGCAAGAAACGCGCGCACCGCCTCCGCGTCGAACGGCCAGTCGAGTTCGCGCTGGTCATGCGCGTTGCGCAGCACCGGCACGCGGGCGCCGTAGCGCTGTTCCAGGTCCGTTGAATCGTCCACCCACACGCTGTCGAACTCAGGCGCGTGCGCTTCGGCCAGCACGGCCAGCGCCTGGTCGCACAGATGACAGTAATCGCGTTGGTAAAGGATCAGCACGGACATGGGATGGACTGCCAAACGCAGGAGTGGGCGCGCGGACGCGTAGAATAGCCGCTACACCCTTTTCCAGCAGTGCAAGCATGGCCGTCAGCGTATTCGACCTGTTCAAGATCGGCATTGGTCCGTCGTCCTCGCACACGGTGGG
>JBDTZX010000454.1:0-3596 GCA_040004895.1 Rhodanobacter sp.
GGCGAAGACTGGCTCGGCTTCATCTTCGTGATCGAGAGCTTCAGTGGTACGCCCCTGACCAGCAACCCGGAAGGCACCCTGGAATGGGTCGCGCTGGACCGGCTGATGACCTTGCCGATGTGGGAGGGCGACCGACACTTCCTGCCGCTGGTGTTCGACGACGACCCGCGACCGTTTCACGGGGTCATGCCCTATCGCGATGGGCGCATGCAGTCCTGGGGATATTCGAGGTTGTAGCGACTGGCGCCGATTTTTTGGTGTTTGCCTTGAAGAAAACCAAGGCCATGGCAACCAGCACGCGCCCAAAAGCATCCACGGTTACGGCACGTCGCCCAACCACGCTGCACTGGAAAACTTTTCGGCAGCGAGCGACTCGGCGCGGGTCAACTCGTCGGCCCGCAGCACGTCATGCCGCAATCCGTGCAGCCTGCGGAACGTGGCGATCATGCGCTCGATCACCGCCTCGCGTGGCAGGCCGGTCTGGCTGCGCAACGGATCGACGCGCTTGGCCGCGCTGGCGGTACCCTTGTCGGACAGTTTTTCTCGACCGATGCGCAGGATTTCCAGCATCCGGGCCGCGTCGATGTCGTAAGCCATGGTGACGTGATGCAATACCGCGCCGCCGCGATGCACCTGCGCGGCACCCGCAATCTTGCCGCCCTCGGAGGTGATGTCGTTGAGCGGCTGGTACCACGCCTTGATGCCGAGCGTGCCCAGCGCCTCGATCACCCACGCATCCAGAAATGCGTACGCTTCCCGGAATGACATGTCTTTCACCAGAGACAACGGCGCATAGATCGAATAAGTGATCGTGTTGCCGGGCTCGATGAACATCGCACCGCCGCCGCTGATCCGGCGTACCACCTGGATCTGGTGGCGTTGCGCAGCCTGCGCATCGACCTCGTTGCGCAGGGACTGGAAACGGCCGATCACCACGGCCGGTGCCGCCCACTCCCAGATGCGCAGAGTCGGCGGACGTCTGCCGGCACCTACCTCGTGGGTAAGTACGTCATCGAGCGCCATGTGCAGAGCGGGAGATTGCGGAATGGTGTGGATCAACCGCCATTCGTGATCACGCCAGTCAGTCCGCATCATGCGTTGCCCCTCCTTGCACCGCGCGCCGAACAGCCACCGCGATGGCTTCTGACGAAATGCCGTACATCATCACGTCCGGGCCAAGCCCATCGTTCACGGCAGCGGCGAGTTCGGCTTCGGACAGGCCCATCGGCAGGCCTTCAAGCGCCGCATCGATGTCATGCAGGGCACCATCGGGCTCCATGAAGAAATCCCCGCTGAGCCGCACATCGACCAGCATGCCATCACGCACGTCGAGGTCGATCACCACCAGTTTGCCGCCGGGCATCTTGTATTCGCCGTGCATGGCGCGATCGTCCTGGAAAGAGGGGCCTATTGTGGCTCCTGTCGATCGTATTCCGTTGCGCACGGCCATGTCACAGGTGATCAGTGGCCGTGGAAATGGCCTGCCTCGGTGCCGATCGAGATGCTTACGCCGCCGGTCGGGTGATCGCAACTGCCGAAGGCTTTGCTCAGGTTCACTTCGCCGGCATTCCAGGTGCCGGTGCCCATGTGGCTGCCGCTGACCACGCCGGTGCTGACGCTGCCATGCACCTGGGTCTGGTTGAATTTCGAATCGTCGCACTCGCTGGCGGCGCTGTCGGCAACGCC
Organism: Rhodanobacter sp.; assembly: GCA_040004895.1. GTDB lineage: Bacteria > Pseudomonadota > Gammaproteobacteria > Xanthomonadales > Rhodanobacteraceae > Rhodanobacter. Next base: position 1,687 of record JBDTZX010000454.1, read on the forward strand.
GGTGTCGTTCTCGATCTTTCCGCTGGTGTCGCCGTAGTAGACACCCGGCGCGGTGGAACCGCTGGCCGGTTTGGCGACCGTGGCGCTGGCGGCAGGCAGCTCGCCCGGCGGCAGTTTCAGGTTCAGCGGCTTGGTGGTTTGTGCCCACACCGAGCTGGCCAGCAGGCTGGCTGCGAGTGCGATGGATAGCCGTTCGAGATTCATGAATACTCCGCTTGCCGCATGGAAAAACGCATCGGGCTGCCTGGTCAACGCACGGGCGCGCCGACGTGCACACCAGCCACTTCGAAAACTCGCTGGTCCGGTTAGTTCCTGCGGCGTCACTCAGCCCGTTGTTTCGATTCGCTCTACCCGGCGCAGGCCGCGCGGCAGCAAACCGCCACGGGTGGCCCGGTTGCCGCCGTATTCGACCAGGTCCGACCAGCGCAGGGTCAGCTTGCGCTGTCCGGCGTAAAGAGTCACCTCGCCCTTGCCCTCGCTGACCACGGCGACACCGGCCACCCGTTCATCGCCGCTGGCGAGCTTCGCCTTGGGAATCTCGATCAGCTTGTTGCCCTTGCCCTTGTCCAGTTCGGGCAGTTCGGCCACCGAGAACATCAGCAGGTGGCCTTCGCTGGTGACCACCACGATGCGGTCACGCGACGGATCAGCACTGACCTGCGGCGCCAGCACCTTCGCCTTGTCGGCAAGGCTGATGATCTGCTTGCCGGCCTTGTTGCGCCCGGTGAGTGCCTCGAAGCGGGTGACGAAGCCGTAGCCATGGTCGGTGGCGAGGATCAGCCGGGTGTCGTTGTCGCCGGCGATCACCGCGTCGAAGCTGGCGCCGGCCGTCGGACTGAAGCGACCGGTCAGCGGCTCGCCATTGCCACGCGCCGAAGGCAGCGTATGCGCGGGCGTAGAGTAGCTGCGGCCCGTTGAATCGATGAATGCCACCTGCTGCGTGGTGCGCGCCTTCACCACCGCGAGCAAGCCGTCGCCTTCGCGATAGTTCAGGCCGTCGGCGTCGATGTCGTGACCTTTTGCTGCGCGCGCCCAGCCTTTCTGGCTCAGCACCACGGTGACCGGTTCGCTCACCACCAGTGCGCTCTCGTCCAGCGCCTGCGCGGCATCGCGCTGCACCAGCGGCGAGCGGCGGTCGTCGCCGAACTTCGCTGCATCGGCGCGCAGTTCGTCCTTGATCAGGCTTTTCAGCTTGGCCGGCGATTTCAGCAAGACGTTGATCTTTGCGCGCTCCTCTTCGAGCTGGTCACGCTCGGCCGAAATCTTCATTTCCTCCAGCCGCGCCAGCTGACGCAACCGGGTTTCGAGGATGTAGTCGGCCTGCTCGTCGGACAACCTGAAGCGTGCCATCAGCACCGGCTTGGGCTCCTCCTCGCTGCGCACGATGCGGATCACTTCATCGAGGTTGAGATAGGCGATGCGCAGCGCTTCGAGCAGATGCAGCCGGCGTTCGACTTTGGCCAGCCGATGTTCAAGGCGTCTGGTGACCGTGCTGGTGCGGAAGGCCAGCCATTCGGTGAGGATGCGCTTGAGATCCTTTACCTGCGGTCGGCCGTCGAGCCCGATCATGTTGAGATTGACGCGGAAACTCTTTTCCATGTCCGTGGTGGCGAACAGGTGCTGCATGGTCTCGTCGGCATCGACGCGGCTCGAGCGCGGCACGATCACCAGGCGGATCGGATTCTCGTGGTCGGATTCGTCGCGCAGGTCCTCGATCATCGGCAGTTTCTTGGCGCGCATCTGTGCGGCGATCTGCTCCAGGATCTTCGACGGGCTCACCTGGTGTGGCAGCGCGGTGATCACGATATTGCTTTCCTCGCGCTGGTACACCGCGCGCGCCCGCACCGAACCGCCACCGGTCTGGTACATCGCCAGCAGGTCGGCGCGTGGCGTGATGATCTCCGCCTCGG
>JBDTZX010000091.1:0-3591 GCA_040004895.1 Rhodanobacter sp.
AGGCGTCGGCCAGCGCCTGCTGGGTCATCTCGCCGTGCTCGAAGCGCAGCTTGCGGATGGTGTTGTCGATCGGGGTGCCGGTCATCGTCCGTGCCGGTCGCGCCAGTAGGTCAGTCCGGTCACCGCGTATTCGAGCAGAGACGAGGCGATCAGGCCGATGATCAGCAGGTTGGAGATCGTCATCGGCTTCGCCCATTGCAGGTGGTCGAGTGGCGAGAACGCGAACATCAGCGCCATGGCCAGCATGAAGGTGAACAGCCCCCAGCGGGCCCAGCCACTGGCGCTGGCCTGGATCATGCGATCGCGCTCGTCCTGCTCCACCGCATCGCGCCAGCGATTGCGCAGCACCCGCATCACGATCAGCCACGCGACCACCAGCATGCCGATGTGCTTGCCAATGGCCGCGGCTTCCGGCGCCATCGTGCCGTCGACGGCAACCATCAATGAGCCGCGCAGTGCGTAGTAGACAAGGATCGCCACGGTGAAGATCAAGCCGATCCATGCCTGCTGTTCGCCCGGTGATACCGGCGCCACGGCGTCACTTGCTATTCCCGCAGCGGCGGATTCCTGCAGGGTCGCCCACAACAGGTACCAGACGATCCATGCGCCGGCCAGTACAGCCAGTCCGCCGGCCCAGCCCAGGTCGATGTCGGGCAGGACAAACAACACATAGAACGCGAAGACGGCCAGCGGTATCAGCACGATGTAGCGCAGCGAGCGATGCATGAGGTAACCTCCTTCAGACAAAATGTAATTTATACATGACATATTGTCTTGTCAAGATGACTTTTCTAGCCAACCGGATTCGGCACCTTTCTGCCCTGACAGCATCCAAACGGGACAGGCGCGGACGTTAAACTGCCCTGTCCACAAAGAAGGTACTTGCATGAGCGACCAGCACAAACCGAACGACGTCACCCAGGACCAGGCCGAAGAAGCCGTGCGCATCCTGCTGCGCTGGGCTGGCGAAGATCCGGCGCGCGAAGGTTTGCTCGACACGCCCAAGCGGGTGGTCAAGGCGTACCGCGAATGGTTCGGCGGCTATGCCTCCGACCCCGGCGACTACCTGCGTCGCACGTTCAGGGAGGTGGACGGGTACGATGAAATGGTAGTGCTGCGCGACATCGAGTTCGAGAGCCATTGCGAACATCACATGGCACCGATCATCGGCCGCGCGCACGTCGGCTACCTGCCGACCAACCGCGTGGTCGGCATCAGCAAGCTGGCACGCGTGGTGGACGGTTTCGCCAAGCGCTTCCAGGTGCAGGAGAAGCTCACCGCCCAGATCGCGCACTGCATCGAGGAGACCTTGAAGCCCGCCGGCGTGGCGGTGGTGATCGACGCCAGTCACGAATGCATGACCACCCGCGGCGTTCACAAGCGTGGCGTGTCGATGATCACCAGCCAGATGCTTGGCGCGTTCCGCGACGATCCACGCACGCGGATGGAGTTTCTGCAGTTCATCGGCATCCACGGCGGCGTCCGCTGAACGTGCGCATGGCGTTCACCGTGATGGCGCTGGCGATGCTGCTGGCGCCGTCCGTTACGTGCGCGCAGAACTCGAGGGCCGAGTATTTGCGGCTGTTCGACACCAATGGCGATGGCCGCGTGAGCGAAAGCGAATACGTGGCTTACATGAGCCGAGGCTTTCGCAGCATGGACACCAACGGCGACGGCATCCTTGAAGCGAACGAACTACCCGGCGGCCACGGTCGGCCGATCACGCTGAAGGCCTATCAGGACAACCTCCGGCGTCAGTTCCACCAGCTCGACCGCCACCATCGCGGCTTTCTCGATGCGCAGGAACTGACCGCGCCACCACGTTGAAGGAAATGACCTTCTCCCTCCCCTGCTTGCAGGGGAGGGTTGGGGTGGGGTGCCTTTGATCTTTCCGCAAGCTCGAGCCCTCTCGCGGGCTCCCCTGCCTGCAGGGGCAGTCACGCTCTTCTTCAGCCCGAAATCGCCAGTCGCTCCGATCGGTACAACTGCATCGTCACCAGCACGGCGACGAGTGCCGAAGCCGCACTGCCGGCGAGACACAGAGCAAGATGGTCGGCCGCGATGCCGTCGCCGCGCAGCAGATCGAGGATGCTCAGATGCTGGCCCAGCAGGGGCACCGCATACATCCAGTTCTGCGGCTTGACCGGCATCACCATCAACATCACGCTCGGCAGAATCGGCACGAACATCAACAGCGACAGATACGTCTGCGCCTCGCGATAGCTTTTGGCGAACGCCGCCACCATCGATTGCAATGCCGCCAGCAGAGCGATCAGCGGCAGTTCCAGCAGCAACACGTGACTGGCGAAATTCCAGCCCAGATTCACTTCCATGCCGAGCTTTTCAGTCGGGATGAAGCGATCAAGCACACCGAACGCGACCAGCGAAATCAGCAGGCTGGCGGTCGAGAAGGCGGCAATGGCGAACAACTTGCCGAGCAGGATCTTCCAGCGCGGCACCGGATTGGCAAACAACGGTTCCAGCGACTGCCGCTCGCGTTCGCCTGCGGTGAGGTCAATCGCCAGATACATGCCACCAATGAAAATGGTGAGCACGAACAGGTAGGGCAGCATGTTGAACATCAACACCGCGCGTGACTGCGCCGTGGCCTGATCGCGCTTTGCCACCACCACGGGCCAGGCTGTGCCCGGCGACAATCCGCGTGCGACCAGACGCATGGCGCCTTGCTGCCGCGCGTAGTTTTCGACGAGCTTGCTGACGCGGCTGACCGCGGTGTCGGTGTCGCTGCGCGAGGAGTCGAACAGCAGTTCCACCTGCACGGTTTCGCCCTTGCGCCAGGCGTGCGGATAGTCGGCACCCAGGCGCAACACCAGATCGGCATCCTGCCTGCGCACGGCCTGTTCCGGATCGGCGATCGGTGGCTGCGGCACGATGCCGCCGGCCTCCAATGCCGCGATCAGGTTCGGCGCATATTGCGCGCCGATCACCGGCACTTTCAGAGGTTGCTCTGCCCTGTCCAGCGCGCGGTTGACGGTGTAGCTGATCAGCATGAGGAACAGTAGCGGCGTCAGCAGCGGGCCGGTGAGGAAGGCGCTGGTGAGGGTACGGCGATCGCGCAGATTTTCCCTCACCTCTTTCAGGAATACCGTGAGCACGGCGCCTGGGCGGCGGATGGGCGGGGTCATGCGGCGAGCCCCTCGTCGGTACCGATGATTTTCACGAAAGCATCCTCCAGATTGCTTTCGCCGGTTTGCGCGCGCAGCGCGTCCGGCGATTCGTCGGCCACCACGCGGCCGTGCGCGATCACCACGATGCGGTCGCACAGCGCGGCGACCTCCTGCATGATGTGGCTGGAAAAAAGCACGCAGCGACCTTCCGCTTTCAACTGGCGCATGAACTGGCGCAGCGCGCGCGTGGCCATCACGTCCAAGCCGTTGGTCGGCTCATCCAGAATCACGTTGCGCGGATCATGCACCAGTGCGCGAGCGATGGCCGTCTTCACCCGCTGGCCTTGCGAGAAGCCCTCGGTGCGTCGCGCGGCGATGTCTTCCATCTCCAGCGCCTTGATCAGTGCGTGGCGACGATTCGCCAGCACGTCTTCGGGCAGGCCCTGCAGGCGCCCGAAGTAGT
>JBDTZX010000281.1:0-3585 GCA_040004895.1 Rhodanobacter sp.
GCGTCGGCGGCATCTACAATTTCGTCACCAAGCGTGGCGACTGCCGCGGCGACGATTCGAAGATTTCCTGGACCCAAGTGGAAACCGGCTCGGCGGTGACATGGAAATATCCCAGCGTGATCCTGCGTGGCGATCGTTCGGTGGGCGAGTTCTATTCGGTCGCGCTGACGCATCATTTTCAGCAGGCCGACACCGGTACCAAGATGATTCATCTGGGCAAGCACACCAAGTCGAAGATCGTCTCCAAAGGCATCAGCGCCGGGCACAGCTCCAACAGCTATCGGGGCCTGGTGAAAATGGAGAAGGGCGCCGAGGGCGCACGCAACTACACCCAGTGCGACTCGCTGCTGATCGGCAAGCAGTGCGGCGCGCACACCTTTCCGTACATGGAAGTGAAAAACCCCAGCTCCATCGTCGAGCACGAAGCGACCACCTCGAAGATCTCCGACGACCAGATGTTCTATTGCCGTTCGCGCGGCATCGGCGTGGAAGACGCGGTGTCGATGATCGTCGACGGCTTCTGCAAGCAGGTGTTCCGCGAGCTGCCGATGGAGTTCGCGGTGGAAGCGAAGAAGCTGCTCGAGGTTTCGCTGGAAGGAGCGGTCGGATGAGATCGTTGAATCGTTCCATCGCGTGCATCGCGCTGATCATGTTGACCGGCTGCGTCTACTGGCCGCATCACTACCTGACCGCTCCGCAGATTACCGGAACGGTGACGCGCTCGGGCAAGCCGCTGGTTGGCCAACATGTGCAACTGGCCGACGTGATGACTCAGGGCGGCGAGGTCGCGCCCGGTGCCCTGAAGCAGGATGCGGTCACCGACGCGCAGGGGCATTTCTCGATTGGTCCGATCTCCCGCATTTCCAAAACCGCCCCGGTACCGCTGTTCAATGTGCAGAACAAGACCGTGCCGTGGGGCCTGAAATTCTCGGCGGACGCGCAGACCTGGCACGTCGGCTGGCTGACCGATTCCACGTTGTTCGGCGAGATTCCCAAGGTGTCCATCAACGCCACCTGCGATCTTGATCAGCCGATCAAATCCCGTGTCGTCTCGGGCGACAACGCGCTGGTCGGCAACGGACGTTGCGATCTGTCGCTGTCATCGAAGAAGTAGGAACATGCTGAAAATCGAAAACCTGCACGCCCGCGTCGAAAGCCGCGAAATTCTCAAAGGCCTGAGTCTCACCGTCAACGCGGGCGAGGTGCACGCGATCATGGGTCCGAATGGCGCCGGCAAGTCGACGCTGGGCAATGTGCTTTGCGGCCGTGACGGCTATGAAGTGACAGCCGGCTCGGTGATCTACAACGGTATCGACCTGCTGGCGCTGGAACCCGAGGCGCGCGCCGCGGCCGGCGTGTTTCTGGCGTTCCAGTACCCGGTGGAGATTCCCGGTGTCAACAACACCTACTTCCTGCGCGCGGCATTGAATGCACAGCGCAAGGCGCGCGGCGAGAAGGATCTCGATTCGATGCAGTTCCTCAAGCTGGTGCGTGAGAAGCTGAAGGTGATGCAGATCTCCGACGAACTGCTGCATCGCGCGGTGAACGAGGGCTTCTCCGGCGGCGAGAAGAAGCGCAACGAGATCTTCCAGATGGCCGTGCTGGAACCGCAGCTGGCGATCCTGGATGAGACCGATTCGGGGCTGGACATCGACGCGCTGAAACAGGTGGCGCAGGGCGTCAACACGCTGCGTTCGCCCGATCGCGCGTTCCTGATGATCACCCACTACCAGCGCCTGCTCGATTACGTGGTGCCCGATTTCGTGCACGTGCTGGCCGACGGACGCATCGTCGAAAGCGGCGACAAATCACTGGCACTGAAGCTGGAAGAACATGGCTATGCCGGCATCGCCGGGCGCCATCCGGCGGGAGCGGCGGCATGAGCCAGTCGGCATCATCGCCGCTGGTTGCTTCATTGCTGGACGCGCCGCTGCCGCTCAGCGGCATTGACTGGCTGGACGCAGCACGCCGCGAAAGTCGTGAGGCATTCGCGGCCGAAGGGCTGCCCGACACGCGAATCGAAGCGTGGAAGTACACCGCGCTGCGTGCGCTTGGCCAGCGGCGTTTCGCCCATGTCGATGCGGCGACAAAAACGCCGATCGTGGAAGCCGCGGACTTCGCGCTTCCCGCAATCGACGGGCCGCGCCTGGTGTTCGTCAATGGCGTCCTGTGCCGCGATCTCTCGAGCCTCGACGGATTACCGGCTGGCCTTTCTCTGCAGCCATTGTCGGTGGCGCTGCGTGACGATGCGGAAGCGTTGCGTTTCGCGCTGTCACATCGCTTTCGTGACCTCGGCGATGCGTTTGCGCGCATCAATGCTGCCAGCGCAAACGATGGTCTGGTGCTGCGGGTGACCGCCGGTTCGAGGATCGACACGCCGGTACATCTGGTCTTCGTCGGCGCTGCCACGGATGTCGATCTCGCATGGCACGTGCGCAATGTGATCGAGCTGGGCGAAGCGTCGGAACTGACTCTGGTCGAGCACCACGTCGCGTCCGGCCAACCGAATCACCTGGCTACCCTGGTCAGCGATATCGAACTGCACGAACGCGCGCGGCTGCATCACGTCATCGTGCAAAATGCCGCTACCAGTACGAACCTGATCAGGCGCAGCAGCCTGCGCCTGCGCGCGCGCGCTCACGCAATGCTGCACGTGCTGGAGCTAGGCGGCGCGCTGGTACGCCACGAGCTGCAGGTCGAGCTGCTTGGCAACGATGCGCGCATCGATACGCGCGGCGTGTTCATGCCACACGGCCGTCAGCACATCGACACGCAGCTGGCGATCCGTCATCAGGCGTTGAACACCACGTCCACGTCAACTTGGCGCGGCGTTGCCAGCGACCGCGCACGCGGCGTATTCCGTGGCGCCATCATGGTGGCGCGTGGTGCCGACGGCAGCGATGCCAGCCTCAGCAACAAGAATCTGCTGCTTTCGCCCGCCGCCGAGATCGACACCAAACCCGAGCTGGAAATCTATGCCGACGAGGTGAAGGCCGCGCACGGCGCCACCGTCGGCCAGCTCGATGAGCGGTCACTGTTCTATCTGCGTTCGCGTGGCATCCCGCTGGCCGAGGCGCGTGCGTTGCTGACCGCCGCATTCTGTCGCGCGGTGCTGGATGACATGGCGAACGAACGACTGCGCGACTATTTGTCGGGGTTGATGATGGCGAACCTCCCCGTTTGATGATCTGCTCCTCACCCTGTTCGCAGGGGGAGGCTGGGAGGGAACAAGGCTCTTGCCACGAAGAGCGACCCCACCCCAGTCCTCCTCTGCAAGCAGGGGAGGGAGTCCAACAGGATTTCGTCGAATGAACGCATCCACCGGCACCCCCACCGTCTTCGACGTCGAACGTATCCGCGCGGAATTTCCACTGCTCGCGCGCACCGTGCACGGCAAGCCGTTGGTGTATCTGGATAACGCCAATACCAGCCAGAAACCGCTATCGGTGATCGAGGCGGTGAACGCGCACTACCGCGAACACAATGCCAACGTGGCGCGCGCCGTCCATCAGCTGGGCGAGGAGGCGACATCCGCGTACGAGGGCGCGCGCGACAAGCTGGCACGGTTCATCAACGCGACGTCAC
>JBDTZX010000021.1:0-3582 GCA_040004895.1 Rhodanobacter sp.
CGGCGCCGATCCAGCAGCGGGTGATTCAGCGTGCAGCGCCCGTCCAGCAGCGTGAAGCACCCCGACCGGCGCCGGTCCAGCAACGCATGGCACCGCACCCGGCACCGATGCAGCAACCGCGGCCGGCACCGATGCGGCCGCAACCGGCAGCGCAACACGCACCGGCCGAGAAGGGCAAAGGGCACCCACCGAAAAAGGACGACAAGGACCACTGATCCGCGCATCGATACATCGGGCAAGCATGGAAGGGGCCGGCAACGGCCTCTTTCTGCATTCGCGAGGCTCAGCGCAGCGGTGGTCGCCATTGCTGCGGCAGCAGAATCGAGAACCAACCGGCGCGCCGGGTGCGCTCGCCCAGGCGCAGCAGTTCCTTGTCCTTGCTCAGCAGCCAGCGCGCGTCGCACGCCAGCGCCAGCTCGAGGAATTTCTGATCGTCCGGATCGGCGCAGCGGGGCAGTCGCGGATCCACTTCCGCAACGCAGCCCTCGTCGAAGATCCGCCAGATCAACGCATCGAACGCGGCAGCGATCGCCGGCCGCGTGCGGTCATCGACCGGCAACTGCGGATAGTGCAACACGCGCTGCCATTCCTCCCGGCAATCGGTACGTGTCACCGCGCGCACGGCACCACCCTGCAATGCATCGAGCAGCGGCTGGCACTGCACGTCGTGGAACACGAACAGATCAAGGCATACGTTGGTGTCCAGCACGATGCGCGGCACCGCCGGATCCTGTCTCGTCATTCGGGCATCCTTCCGCTCTGCGTGCACATCCGCGGCGGCGTCCGGCTCAGGCTTCGTTTTCGGACGCCGCGCGCACCTGCGGCTCGCCGTCCGCATCGATTCGTACGCCGATCGCGATCGGTCGACAGCAGACCTGGCAGTCTTCGATGTAGTGCTGCTCGCCAGCCGATGCGTCGACCAGGACCTCGATCGATTCACCACAGTACGGGCATGAGATATCGAACGGCAGGAGCATCGGCGGTTACCGGAACGGGGGAGTTCGCAGCTTGCCATAGTCGGTCGGATCGATGCCGCTGCCCGCGCTACAATCGGCTGGCCGACCGCCGACCGCCGACCGCCAACCGCCGATCGATGGCAGCGGCAAACCCTCCCGCAGATCAAATCGTGGCAATGAGTCCAGACCGATGCCGCGCTTGCTGAACCGACCACGGATCATCGACATTGCCGGGCGGCAGTTCGTCAGCCAGGGGCTGTCACGACGCATCTGGGACGACATCTACCATCGCGCACTTACCGTGCGCTGGCCGGTGTTCTTCGGCCTGGCCGCCACCATCTTCCTGCTGCTCAATGCCGTTTTCGCCGGACTCTACCAACTCGGCACGGCACCGATCGCCAACCAGTTTCCGCACGGTTTTGCCGGCGCGTTCTTCTTCAGCGTGGAAACGCTGGCGACCGTCGGTTACGGTGACATGCATCCACAGACCGTCTATGCGCACACCGTGGCCACGGTGGAAATTTTCACCGGCATGGTATCCATCGCGTTGGTCACCGGGCTGATCTTCTCGCGCTTCTCGCGACCGCGCGCCAAGATCATTTTCTCCAACCACCCGATCGTGCGGCTCATCGATGGCCGCACGACCCTGATGATCCGTGCAGCCAACACACGCCAGAACGTGATCGCCGAGGCATCCGCGCAGCTGCATGTGCTGCGCCTGGAAACGTCTCCGGAAGGGTTCAGGTGGCGCAGGATCCACGACCTCAAGCTGGTGCGTGAACGGCATCCGATCTTCATGCTCAGCTGGAGCCTGATGCACGTGATCGACGAAAGCAGCCCGCTCCATGGCGATACGGCGGAAACGCTCGAACAGTCCCAGTCGGCGTTCCTTCTGAGCATCGAAGGCATCGACGAGACGACGTCGCAATCGATGCTGGCGCGGCAGCAGTGGAGTCACCGCGATCTCCGCTGGAATCATCGCTATCTCGACCTGGTCAGCGATGACGGCAGCGGCACCCTTACCATCGACTACAGCGTCTTCCATGACGTGCTGCCGCTGGATGAACCCGCCGACCCGTCTGGCTGATCTCCTGCTGCGCCGCGTTCGCCATGGCATACACTGGGTCTCTTTGTGTGGACGACATCAATGAGCGAGCGCGAGTTCGACAAGTATCTGGCGCGCTCCGGCACCACGCTGGAGGGTTCGCGCTATACCGCCTATCTGGCGATCACGCCGCGCGGGCACGGGTTCCCCATGTATTACGCGATCTGCGAGAACCGCAGCTTCCGCGACAAGGACATCGCCGAGACCGCCGCTGCCAAGGCGCTGGCGGACATGACCGGTCTGGAAAGCGACGGCACACCGATCTTTCCGGACGACTACACCGGCTTCGACGACTGACCCGCCCTTGGCATATCGCCTCGACGTCGCCACATCCTGAGCAGCCTCGTGCGCGATCCGCGCCGAAACCCTCGACGTCATTGCGCGTCACCTGCCAGGACCACGCATGGATCTGAAACTCGCAAACCGCAAAGCCATCGTCACCGGCGGCAGCGCCGGCATCGGCCTGGCGATCGTGAAGTCACTGCTCGCCGAAGGCGCCTTTGTGATCGTGCCCGGCCGCAGCAAGGCCAAGCTCGACGAGGTGATTCCCGACGGCCCCAACGTGCAGAAAGTGGTGGCCGATCTCGCCACCGCCGAGGGTGCGGCCACACTGATACGCGAAGCACCCGACGCCGATATCCTGATCAACAACCTCGGCATCTACGAAGCCAGACCGTTCGCCGAGATCAGCGACGAGGACTGGCTGCAGATGTTCGAGACCAACGTGCTGAGTGGCGTACGCCTGTCGCGGCATTATTTTCCACGCATGCTCGCGCAGAACTGGGGCCGGGTGATTTTCATCTCGAGCGAGTCCGGCGTCATGACGCCCGCGGAGATGATCCATTACGGCGTGACCAAGTCCTCGCAGCTGGCCGTTTCGCGCGGCCTGGCCGAACTGACCAAGGGCACCGCGGTCACCGTCAACTCCGTGCTGCCCGGCCCCACGCGATCGGAAGGCATCGTCGAGTTCCTGCAGAACATCGCGACGCCCGGCGCCAGCGCAGCCGAAGCGGAGAGCGAATTCTTTGCCAGGCACCGCACCAGCTCGCTGCTGCAGCGATTGATCGAAGGTGATGAAATCGCCAGCCTGGTGACCTATCTGGCAAGTCCGCTGTCAGCCGCCACGAATGGCGCGGCCTTGCGGGCCGAAGGCGGGCTGCTCCGCTCGATCGCGTGACCGCTGTGGCCTGGCTCAGGCTGCGGCGAGTTCGCGCAACCTGGCCACGGCCGCGGGAATCGCCGAAGGTGCATCGATGGTGACCACTTTCGATCGCTCGTCTTCGCGCAGACCGTTCTCCAGCTCGTGCGCCCAGGTCACGTGGTACGGCAGGTGCACACCCCAGCCGCCCAGTCGCACTACTGGTTCCACGTCGGAACGAAGCGAATTGCCGACCATCGCGAACTGTTGCGGCTGCAGGTTGAACTCGGACAGCACACGCAGGTAGGTGTCGGCATCCTTTTCCGAGACGATCTCGATGCGCCGGAACAGGTCGGCCAGCCCGGACTGCGCCACCTTCTTTT
>JBDTZX010000475.1:0-3579 GCA_040004895.1 Rhodanobacter sp.
TGCAGGCAAGACTTCCAGCCGGCGCCGCGCGCAATGCACTGGACGCAGCGATGTGGGATCTCGAATCGCAACTCAGTTTCGTTGCGGTATGGACGCAACTGGCGCGACCAGAGCGTTCTCCGCTGGTCAGTGCATTCACCATCAGCATCGACACGCCGGAGCGCATGCACGCCGCCGCCTCCCGCATCGCCGGCATGGGCCTGCTCAAGATCAAGGTCGATGCGGATAACCCCACGGCACGGATAGAAGCGGTGCGAAGCGCGGCGCCGGCGGCGCACCTCATCGTCGATCCCAATGAAAGCTGGACCATCGAGATTCTGCGCGACATGCAGCCTGTTCTCGAGCGCGCGGGTGTGGAACTGCTGGAGCAGCCGCTCCCGGCAAACGCGGACGATGCGTTGTTGGGTTTTTCCAGTCGTATTCCGATCTGCGCCGACGAGGCCTGCCATGTAACGTCGGACTTGTCGCGGTTGCGCGGTCGCTATCAGGCGGTCAACATCAAGCTGGACAAGACCGGCGGCTTGACCGAGGCTTGGCGTCTGCTGCGGGCCGCACGCGCGGACGGTTTCAAGATCATGGTCGGCTGCATGATGTGTTCGTCACTCGGCATCGCGCCCGCACTGGAGGTTGCGCGAGAGGCGGACTTCGTTGACCTGGACGGACCGCTCTGGCTGCAAGACGACTACGCCGGTGGCGTGACGCTCAAGCAAGGTCTGCTGCTGCCGCCGTCGCCGGGATTCTGGGGCGGATGAATGTAATTTCAAGCCGCGCAGGTGATGATCGGCGGAGCGCGAAGGCCGACGGGAGAGAACGCGCATGCTGACACTCGATCCGATCCAGACCGTGGCCTGCGGCGGCCTCTTTCTGATCGTCGGCTACGCGATCCGCAAACGCGTACCGCTGCTTTCGCGATTCAGCATCCCGGCGCCGGTGATCGGCGGTTTGTTGGTGGCCGTGGCCATGCTTGCGTTCCATGGCAGGGGCATCGTTCCCGTCACGTTCGACACGCAGCTGCAGCAACCGCTGATGATCGCGTTTTTCACCAGCATCGGCTTCAACGCGAGCACGTCACTGCTGCGCGTCGGTGGACGCCAGATCCTGATGTTTCTGGGGCTGGCCACGGTTATCGGCGTGATACAGAACCTGGCCGGCATCGGTGTGGCCAAAGCGTTTGGACTGCCACCCTTGTTCGGCGTCATCACCGGTTCGGTGACCATGATGGGCGGCCCTGCGACCGGCATGGCTTTCGCGCCGCTTTTTGCCGGAGCGGGCGTGCACGGTGCCGCGAGCGTGGCGTTGGCCAATGCCATGGCGGGCATCGTTCTCGGGTCGGTGATCGGCGCGCCCGTCGCGACCATGCTGATCGAGCGACTCAAGCTGCGCACGGCGATACCGACGGCCATTGCCGCAGAGATCACCATCGATACGGCACGCAGTCATCCGGTGCCGGTCAGCGGCACGGAAGACCGCGTCTACTCCGGGCTCAGGAACTTCGTGATCATCCTGATCGCCATGGCTCTCGGGGCCTGGATCAGCAGCGCAATGGGCGCCGCCGGAATTACCCTGCCCGGTTACATAGGGGCGATGATCATCGGCGCACTGATCCGGAATATCGACGATCACCGGCATTGGTTCGGCCTGTCGCTGCCGAACATCGACATGATCGGCAGCATCAGCCTTTCGCTGTTTCTGGTCATTGCCCTGATGAACCTGCACCTGTGGGAACTCAGCGGCCTGGCCATGCCGCTGCTCGTCAACCTGGGCTTGCAGTCCATCATCGTCGTGGCGTTCTGCTGCTGGCCACTGCTGCAATTGATGGGGCGCGACTACGATGCCGCAGTCATGGCCGGCGGCTTCATCGGCTTCATGCTGGGAACGACGGCAAATGCCGTAGCCGTGATGAGCTCGCTGACCGAGCGCTACGGCGCCGCTCCACGGGCTTTCCTGGTGGCGCCCATCGTCGGTGCCTTCCTGATGGACTTCACCAACGCCATCATCATCACCTTCTTCATCAACGTCTGGCGCTGATGCCGGGAGAATATTTTTCATGAGTCTGGACAAGTCGCCTGGCTCGGTAGACCGCGGCGACGAAGCGTCCATGCCGGGTGGCTGCCCAACAAGTGATGGCCACGGAAAATCCCTACCCAACTGATGGGCTACACACGGCACCCTGCGCTCTGGCACAGTGGCCGATCGGCGGCAACCAACGGGGAATTTCCAAATGCATGTCTCCATCCGGTTTTCCATGGGCGCGCTGTTTGCGCTCGCCTCGATCGGCGTCCATGCGGCAGTGGATAGCGGCAGCCCGACGGACTACGCGCGCGCACCCGGTCAACCGATCGATCAGGCCTATACCGACCAGATCCTGAAATTCACCACCGACCCGTCGTTCAACTCGCCACTCACCGATTACCTGCCCGCGTCGACCAGTGTGCCCACGCCGGAAAAAGTGCTCGGCCACATTGCCGGCGCACCGGACTACCTGCCCTATTCGGCGGACGTCTACCGCTACTTCCGCGCACTGGCCGCAGCCAGCCCGCGGGTGAAGGTCTTCTCCATCGGCAAGACCGAGGAAGGCCGCGAGATGATCGCGGTGGCTGTCGCCGACGAGAATCTGCTGGCCGATCTCGACGCGAACAAGGCACGCCTTGCCCAACTGGGCGACCCGCGAACCCTCGGCATGGACGACGCGAAAGCCGACCAGCTGATCGCGCAGTCCACGCCGGTCTACTACATCACCGGCACCATCCATTCCACCGAAACCGGCGCACCCACCGCGCTGATGGAACTCGCCTATCGGCTCGCGGTGGACGACGCGCCGTACATCAAGCACATTCGCTCGCACGTGATCACGCTGATCACGCCGGTGGTCGAGGTGGATGGCCGCGACCGCATGGTCGACCTGTACAACTGGCATCTCGCGCATCCGGGTCAGAACCATTCGCCGCTGATGTACTGGGGCCACTACGTCGCGCACGACAACAACCGCGATGCGATGGGCATGACGCTCGCGCTCACGCGCAACGTGGCCGACACCTATATCGGCTGGCATGCGCAGGTGCTGCACGATCTGCATGAATCGGTACCGTTCCTGTACGACAATACCGTGGGCGATGGACCGTACAACGCATGGATCGACCCGATCCTCACCGGTGAATGGCAGCAGCTCGGCTGGAACAACGTGCAGGCACTGACCCGGATGGGCATGCCCGGCGTGTTCACCCACGGTGACTTCGACACGTGGAGTCCGGGCTACCTGATGTTCATCGCCGCCATGCACAACGGCATCAGCCGGCTCTACGAAACCTTCGGCAACGACGGCGCCGACACGCTCAAACGCACGCTCGACCCGGCCGACTACCAGCGCACCTGGTACAAGCCCAACCCGCCGCTGCCCGAGGTCACCTGGTCGCAGCGCGACAACAACAACTACGAGCAGACCGGCCTGCTCACCGCGCTGGATTATTTCTCCGGCAATGCGCAGCTGTTTCTGAAGAATTTCTACCTCAAGAGCAAGCGCTCGATCGAGAAGCCGCAGGAAGCGGGTCCCGCCGCGTACGTGTTCTCCGCGGACGACAA
>JBDTZX010000235.1:0-3568 GCA_040004895.1 Rhodanobacter sp.
GGCTGAACACCAGCGTCTGGCGACGGCTGTCCTGCGACAGCACGTGCAGCAGCAGATCGCGCTTGCGCGAGGCGTCGACCGGATGCACTTGATGGCTGACCAGCGCGGTGACGGTGTTCGGCGCGGACACCGAAATCTCGCGCGGGTTGTGCATGAACTCCAGCGCCAGCGTCTTGATCGCCGGTGCGAAGGTGGCCGAGAACAGCAGCGTCTGACGCTTCTTCGGCACCGATTGGAGGATGCGTTTCAGAGCCGGCAGGAAGCCCATGTCCAGCATACGGTCGGCTTCGTCGAGGATCAGGGTTTCCACCGCGGAAAGATCCAGCGTGCGCTGCTGCATGTGGTCGATCAGGCGACCAGGCGTGGCGATGACGACGTCCACGCCACGACGCAATGCATTGATCTGCGGGCCCATGCTGACGCCGCCGAAAATGGTGGTGGCGCTGACATTCAAATGCTTGCTGTAGTCGCGCAGATTCTCATGCACTTGGGCGGCGAGTTCGCGCGTCGGGGTCAGGATCAACGCACGCGGACGACGCGTCATGGTCTGGCCACTGGTGGACAGCTTCTGCAGCAGCGGCAGCGCGAAGGCGGCCGTCTTGCCGGTACCGGTCTGGGCGGCGGCGAGCAGATCGTGGCCTGCCAGCGCGGGCGGAATCGCCGCCGCCTGGATCGGGGTGGGGATGGTGTAGCCGTAATCGGCAAGCGCACGCAACAACGCGGGCGCAAGGCCCAGCGAATCGAAAGACATGTAACACTCCTGAGCAACCCGGAGTGTTCATACCGTGTTGCAGACTTGGGAAAAAGGGCGGCAGTGCCGCAGCAGTCAGAACGACTGCGCGGCGAAGTATAGCTGAATTGTGCGGGCTACGCCTGTACGCTGGTTCAGCCAGCCGAACCACGTCTGCAGCAGCTTGCCGAACGCCCTGCGGCCGAAGATCCTCATGGCCGCAACTGCCAGACATCTCGTGTCAGCGTCATGCGTACGATAGGCGGATCAACCGGCACCCAAGACTCCCCCATCAAGAGGCACACCGAATGTCGCTGCTTGCACCTTTGCGAGAACTTGATTCCAGCCAGCGGCATACGGTACTGGCCAGCTTCCTGGGCTGGACGCTGGACGCGTTCGACTACTTCTTGTTGACCTTCGTGATCCTGGCGATCGCCAAGGACTTCGACGTCGGCAAGACGCAGGTCACCTATGCGCTGTTCCTGACCCTGGCCGCACGTCCACTGGGAGCGTTGCTGTTCGGACGCTTGGCCGATCGCTTTGGCAGGCGTCCCGTGCTGATGCTCGATGTGATCCTGTTTTCCGTATTCGAACTGGCTACCGCCTTCGCGCCCTCGCTCACCGCCCTGCTGCTGCTGCGCTTCCTGTTCGGTATCGCGATGGGCGGCGAATGGGGCATCGGCGCATCGCTGGCGATGGAGTCGATTCCGCCGAAATCTCGCGGCCTGATCTCCGGCCTGCTGCAGAGCGGGTACCCGTGCGGTTTCTTTCTGGCCGCGCTGGTCAACTGGTTGCTGGTCGATCATATCGGCTGGCGAGGCTTGTTCGTGGTTGGGGCAGCACCTGCATTGCTGGTGCTGTATGTCCGGCGCAAGGTCCCCGAATCGGCAGTATGGCTGGAACAGCATCGAGGCCAGGCCAGGCCCGGTCTGCGCGAATCAATGCGCGGTCAATGGAAGCTGGCGGTCTACCTGATGCTGCTGATGGCCGCCTTCAACATGTTCAGCCACGGCTCGCAGGACATGTATCCGACGTTCCTGCAGGCGAACCTGCACATCGCTGCCGGTTCTGGCACTGCCTTCATGCTGACGGCCTTGTTGAACATCGGTGCACTGGTGGGCGGGCTGTATTTCGGTTCACTGTCGGAGCGGATCGGTCGACGCAAGGCAATCATCATTGCCGCGCTGCTGGCGATTCCGGTGATTCCGCTGTGGGTCTACGGCGGTTCACTGCTGTTGCTGGGACTGGGTGCATTCCTGATCCAGGTGATGGTGCAGGGCGCCTGGGGCGTGGTGCCGACACATCTCAACGAGCTGTCGCCCGAGCACATGCGCGGGACGCTGCCCGGGTTTGCCTATCAGATGGGCAATCTGCTCGCGGCAATCACGGCCACCGCGCAGAGCTGGATCGCGCAATGGCATGGCGGCGACTTCGCGTTTGCGATGTCGATCTGGATCGGTTCGGTGGCGCTGTTGCTGGCGTTGCTGACATGGCTCGGGCCGGAAGCGCGCGGGATCGGTTTCGGTGGCGCCAGATCGACCGGCTGATCGCCGGCATACGATTCCCGTGCTGGTAGAATCTGCTGTTTGACCCATCGACGAGGCAGGCAATGAAGGCTGGCAAGGACAAGGTTGTTGGACTTCACTACACGCTGACTGTGGATGGGGAGAAAGTCGAAAGTTCATATGATCAGGAAGAACAGCTGTGGGTGTTGCTCGGCCATGGCCAACTGATTCCGGGCCTGGAAGCCGCGCTTGAAGAACACGTCGCCGGTGAATCGTTGCAGGTCGACGTCGCTGCTGCAGATGGTTACGGAGAGCGCCAGGAAAGTCAGATCCAGCGCATGTCCAAGAAGTACTTTCCGCAGGCCGACCGCCTCAAGCCTGGCATGGTGACGTTGCTTCGCCTCAAGGATGGCGGCCAGCGTGCGGTGACCGTGCACAAGGTTGGCATGACAGCGATCGACGTGGATCTGAACCATCCGATGGCCGGAAAGGCGCTGCACTTCGACGTGAGCATCGGTGACGTACGCGACGCCACGGAAGAAGAGATCAAGCACGGTCATGCCCATCCACCGGGTGAGGCTGACCACTGAGTGATTGCAAAATCGATCAGAACGAAACGGCGCCTGATGGCGCCGTTTTCATGCAGGCCTTCCAGATGACAAAGGCAGGTGGAGACCCGATTTCGGCTTTGCGCAGGCAGCCCGATAATTTTCCGGCAGTGTCAGTCCAGCACCCGCTTGCCGTACGCGAAATGATCGCGCCAGTAGTTGCCGTCGATGTCGTCCAGCCTGACAGTACCGCCGCTATTCGGTGCATGCACGAAGCGACCCTTGCCGACATAGACGCCCACGTGGCTGATGCCGCCGTTGACGGTGAAGAAGACCAGATCGCCACTGGCTAGCTGGGTCATGCGGCGCACATTGCGACCTTGCATCGCGGCCATTTCGTGCGAGGTCCGCGGCAGCTTCCTGCCGGTGGCGGTCCGGTAGATGTAGTCGACCAGTCCACTGCAGTCGAATCCGCCTGCAGGCGTGTTGCCGCCCCAGCGGTAGGGCGTGCCGACGAGTGCGATCGCGCGGAACAGCACGTCGTTCGCAGCCCCCGTACTGGCGGCTGATGGCGCCAGCGGCGGCAGATTTGCCAGCGAAGAACGGGACGGCTTGAAAGTGGCTTCACGCTTGTGCGGATTGCCGGCGCAAGCACTCAACAGCAGGATTGCCAAGCCGAGAAGGTACAGGCGTATGACGCCAGGCTGCGGTACTGCGGTCACGCTTCGTGCGATGAAGTCCGGGCGCATGACAACCTCGGCGGGGGTTAGACAGAAACTAGCAAA
>JBDTZX010000085.1:0-3566 GCA_040004895.1 Rhodanobacter sp.
ACCGCAGCGACACCGCGATCGCGATGAAGCGCGCGATGCCCCAGCCGATGCGCAGATTGCATCCGTCGAAGAAGAGCCGCCGCCGAATCGGTGCGACATGTCACCGCCTCGCGCGCAAAGGAGCGGGGCTAGCGCACGTATCCGATTCCCGCACGCCCGGCAAGGATCTGCCCCAGCACATCCGGTGCGTACTCGAACGAGTCGTAGTAGAGCCGGTCTTCCGGCAACCCGGCGTCGAGAAAGCGCTGACGACTCGCCTCGATCATCGCTGGCGGGCCGCCCATGTACAGATCGTGCCCGGACAGATCGGGGTAATCCTGCAGCAGCGCCTCGTGCACCAGTCCGCAGCGCAGACCGCCGGAGCGTTCCGGATCGGATACCACGGCATGAAACCGGAGATTGGGAATGTCTCGCGCCCAGCCTTCCGCCAGCGTGCGCATGTAGAGTTCGGCTTCGCTGCGCGCGCCCCAGAAGATGTCCATCTCGCGGCGCGAACCCAGCTCGATGAAATGCTCCACGATCGCCTTGATCGGCGAAAAACCGGTGCCACCGGCCATGAAGATCATCGGCCGCTCCGAATCTTCGCGCGGCACGAACGTCCCCAGTGGACCTTCGATGCGCATGCGATCACCGATGCACAGACTGTCGTAGACCCATGAAGTGAAACCGCCGCCGATCACGTGCCGCACGTGCAATTCGATCGCGCCATCCGGTTGCGGACCGTTGGCGATCGAGAACGGACGGCGCTTGCCGTCGTCCAGCACCACGTCCAGATACTGCCCCGGCAGTCGCCTGAGCTGGGCTTCGCCGGCATGCGGCAGCAGTCGCAGGCCAATCACGTCCGGCGACAGTCGCCACTTGTCGTCGACGCGCACCTCCAGCCGGCGCCGCACGATGTCCTCGACCGACGGTACCTCACGCACCTGCAGCAGCAGATCGCTGGCCGGCACCGCCTGGCAGAGCAGCACGGCGTGATGCGCCAGTTCGCCGGCGTCGAGCCCCACCGGCGGGTTGCGCGGATACTCGCAACGTCCCCTCAGCAACGTGGCCTTGCAGCTGCCGCAGACGCCCGAGCGACAGGAATACGGCAACGCCAAGCCCGCGCGCTGCGCCGATTCCAGCAGGGTCTCGCCCGGAGCTGCCGGAAACTCGTGACCGGACGGATGGAGGATGACGGTGTACACCGGGCACATTGTGGCGGTGATGGCAGCAGACAACAATGCAACCTTGGCATGAAGGATTGAACGATGAGCATCTGGAAACAAAGCCCCGACCTCGCCCGACTGAACGAGTGGAGCGCCGATACCATGATGGATACGCTGGGCATTCGCATCACCGCGATCGGCGACGACTGGCTGCAGGGAACGATGCCGGTGGACCACCGTACCCATCAGCCGTATGGCCTATTACACGGTGGCGCATCGGTCGCGCTGGCCGAAACGCTCGGCAGCACCGCCGCAATGCTGACGCTCGATCCGCAGCATGAGCTGGCAGTCGGTCTGGACATCAACGCCAACCATGTACGCGGCGTGCGCAGCGGCCTCGTGACTGGCACCGCGAAGGTGCTGCACCTGGGTCGCACCACCCAGGTCTGGGAAATCCGCATCGAAGCCGAGGACGGTTCGCTGGTATGCATCTCGCGCATCACCATGGCAGTGATCGCCGCCCGCGGCATGGCGCCGCGTTGAACGACGATGCGCCCTACGCAAGACTCGGCCCGGACCTGGTGCTCGATGCCGTCGGCGCCTGCGGACTGTGGCCGGATGGCCGTCTGCTGGCACTGAACAGCTATGAGAACCGGGTCTGGCAGGTCGGCCTGGAACCGGTGGGCTCGGCACTCGCCGTTCCGGTGATCGCGAAATTCTACCGGCCGGGTCGCTGGAGCGATGCGGCGATCGTGGAGGAACACCACTTCGCACAGGAGCTGGCCGATGCCGAGTTGCCGGTGGTCGCGCCACTGATATTCGACGGTCGCAGCTTGCTGCATCACGAAGGATTCCGCTATGCGCTGACACCGCGTCGCGGTGGCCGCGCCCCTGAACTGGAGGCCGTCGATCAGCTGCAATGGCTGGGCCGGCTGATCGCGCGCATGCACGTGATCGGCGCGCGGCAACCGTTCGTTCACCGCGGCAGGCTCGATGGCGACAGCATGGTGCGGCAACCGATGCAGGCCGTGCTCGACTCCAGCCTGCTGCCCGGTTCGCTGCAGACCAACTACCGTGCCGCGGCGACGCGTCTGGCGACTGCCATCGCGCAACGACAACAGGCGATTGGTCCTGTACGGCAACTGCGCCTGCATGGTGACTGCCACCCGGGCAACGTGCTGTGGACCGACGAAGGCCCGCACTTCGTCGACTTCGACGACGCACGCAGCGGGCCCGCCGTGCAGGATCTGTGGATGCTGGCGAACGACGAACGCGCGATGAAGGCCGTACTCGAGGGCTACGAGCAATTCCGCGACTTCGATCATGGCGAACTCGCGCTGGTGCCGGCATTGCGTGCGATGCGCCAGCTGCACTACGCCGGCTGGATCGCTGCGCGCTGGCACGACCCGGCGTTCCCCGCCGCGTTTCCGTTCGCCGCCGAATCGCGCTGGTGGGAGCAGCACATCGCCGACCTGCACGAACTGGCGGATGAACTCGAATAATTGTCTGGTCGTGCAGGACGCTCACCCTCTACCCTTCCCGCCTTTGCTTCGGAGTCATGCATGCGCACCATTCTCTTCCGCCTGATCGGCATCCTCGAAATCGCCGGCGGACTCTACGGCGTGGCGACCATGCTGCATCGGCTGATCCCGTTTGGCTCGACCCGCGAAAGCCTGTTCGCGCTGATCGGCCTGGCGGTCTACGGGTTCGTGCTGGTCGCCGGGGTGTGGCTGCTGGAAAACAGCGAGCGTGGCATCACGCTGTCACGCTGGGCGCAACTGCTGCAACTGCCGCTGGTTGCCACGCCGGTCTTCAGCTATGCGCTGCACTGCGGCGCATTCGTCAACGTGTTCGCCACACTACAGGCCGCCCCGCGGCTGGGCATCGACTGGCACTTCGGCTCGGAGGGTTTCCTGCTCACGCTGGCCGGTCCGCCGGTGTCGCGCATCGGCATCAACCTGCTGGCGCTGCTGTCATGGCTGGCGCTGCGGTTGCGCTGAGAACCCGCCTTGCTCCGCAGGCGCAGGGCGGGACGAGTTCGCTCTTGCTGTTCGGACCCGCCCGTTCTGGCAACTCCCTCGCAACCTCGCCCTGCGACCGCAGGAAGTCCGTTTGGGACAAGCAGGGGGAGGGATGTCACGGCCACCCGCTATCATGCGTGGATGAATACTCCCGCATCCGCCCTTCCCATCATCCGCCTGAAGTCCGATCGCAACCCGGGTCATCCGTGGGTATGGTCGGCGCAGCTCTACAAGCCCGAGTCGAAATTGCCGCCGGGCAGCGTGGTCGAGGTGCATGACGCGAACGGCCGCTTCGTCGGTCGCGGTTTCTGGAATGGCCATGCGCGTATTGCGTTGCGCCTGCTGAGCCACGTGGCGGAGCAGGCGATCGATGCAGGGTGGATCGCCGCGCGCGTCGCCG
>JBDTZX010000317.1:0-12031 GCA_040004895.1 Rhodanobacter sp.
CCGACAAGCTCGCGCAGCAGCGTGGTGATCAATTCATCGCCAGCGAGTTGTTCGTACTGGCCGCGCTGGACGACAAGGGCGAACTGGGCGCGGCGCTGAAAGGCGCTGGCGCGAACAAAGCAAATCTCGAAGCGGCGATCGACAAGCTGCGCGGCGGGGAGAAAGTTCAGAGTGAAAATGCCGAGGAACAACGCCAGGCGCTGGAGAAATACTGCATCGACCTCACCGAGCGTGCGGAGAAGGGCAAGCTCGATCCGGTGATCGGACGCGACGAGGAAATTCGCCGCACCATCCAGGTGCTGCAGCGGCGCACCAAGAACAACCCGGTGCTGATCGGCGAACCCGGCGTGGGCAAGACCGCGATTGTCGAGGGCCTCGCCCAGCGCATCATCAAGGGCGAGGTGCCGGAAGGTTTGAAGAACCGTCGCGTGCTGTCGCTGGACATGGGCGCGCTGATCGCCGGTGCGAAATTCCGCGGCGAGTTCGAGGAGCGTCTGAAGGCGGTGCTGAGCGACCTCTCGAAGCAGGAAGGTCGGGTGATCCTGTTCATCGACGAACTGCACACGATGGTCGGCGCCGGCAAGGCCGAGGGCGCGATGGATGCGGGCAACATGCTCAAGCCGGCGCTGGCGCGCGGCGAGCTGCACTGCATCGGTGCCACCACGCTGGACGAATACCGCAAGTACATCGAGAAGGATGCCGCGCTGGAGCGTCGCTTCCAGAAAGTGTTCGTGGGCGAGCCGTCGGTGGAGGACACCATCGCGATCCTGCGCGGCCTGAAGGAGCGCTACGCCGTGCATCACGGTGTGGAGATCACCGATCCGGCGATCGTTGCCGCGGCCACGCTGTCGCATCGCTACATCGCCGATCGGCAGCTGCCGGACAAGGCGATCGACCTGATGGACGAGGCGGCCTCGCGCATCCGCATGGAGATCGATTCCAAGCCGGAAGAACTCGATCGACTGGAGCGACGGCTGATCCAGTTGAAGATCCAGCGCGAGATGCTGAAGAAGGAGAAGGACAGCGAGTCGAAGCAGCGCCTGGCCGATCTGGAAACCGACATCGACAAGCTTGAACGCGAGTTTTCCGATCTCGACGAGATCTGGAAATCGGAGAAGGCCGCGTTGCAGGGCACCACCAGGGTCAAGGAACAGATCGAGCAGGCACGGCTGGATCTGGAAACCGCCCAGCGCGGACAGGACTACGCGAAGATGAGCGAGATCCAGTACGGCCGCCTGCCGGAACTGGAGAAGCAGCTGGCCGAGGCGCAGGCCGCCGAGCAGCAGGATTTCAAGCTGCTGCAGGACAAGGTCACCGCCGAGGAAATCGCCGAGGTGGTGGCGCGCTGGACCGGTATTCCGGTCGCCAAGATGCTCGAAGGCGAGCGAGAAAAACTGCTGCACATGGAAGACGACCTGCATCGCCGGGTGGTCGGGCAGGACGAGGCGGTGAAGGCGGTGTCCGACGCGATCCGCCGGTCGCGCGCAGGTCTGTCCGATCCGAATCGGCCGAACGGTTCGTTCCTGTTTCTCGGCCCGACTGGCGTGGGCAAGACCGAGCTGTGCAAGGCGCTGGCCGAATTCATGTTCGACACCACCGATGCAATGGTGCGCATCGACATGAGCGAATTCATGGAGAAGCATTCGGTCAGCCGACTGGTCGGCGCGCCGCCGGGCTATGTCGGCTACGAGGAAGGTGGTTACCTGACCGAGGCGGTGCGCCGCCGGCCGTACAGCGTGATCCTGCTCGACGAGGTGGAGAAGGCACACCCGGACGTGTTCAACATACTGCTGCAGGTGCTCGATGACGGCCGCCTCACCGATGGCCAGGGCCGCACGGTGGACTTCCGCAACACGGTGATCGTGATGACCTCGAACCTCGGTTCGCAGATGATCCAGGACGTGGCGGAGAACAGCGAAGGCGGCGATGCCGAGGAGCAGTACACGCAGATGAAGGCGTCGGTGCTCGGCGTGGTACAGGCACACTTCCGGCCAGAGTTCATCAATCGGCTCGACGAGATCGTGGTGTTCCGCCCGCTGGACAAGACGCAGATCCGCGCGATCGCACGGATCCAGCTGGCGTATCTGGAGAAGCGTCTGGCCGAACGTCAGCTGAAGCTTGAAGTGAGTGATGCGGCGCTGGCCCTTCTCGGCAACACCGGTTTTGACCCGGTGTATGGTGCGCGCCCCTTGAAGCGGGCGATCCAGCAGCAGCTTGAGAATCCGCTGGCGAGGGAAATCCTCGAAGGCCGTTATCCCTCCGGCACGCGGATCCAGGTCGACGCGGAAGGTGGCCACCTGCAATTCCGCAATGCGTGATGCAAAAAAAATCCCGGCGAAAGCCGGGATTTTTTCTACTACGGAATGACACGGTGCTGAGCTACCAGCTGTAGCGCACCTTGCCATATACGTAGGCGCCGTTGTAACCGAACGGAGAGAACGTGGAATAGGGCAGAGTGCCGTTGTTGGTGCCGTTGGGAATGTTCCTGTCCGGGTAGGTATCGGTCGCGTCATCCGCACCCACCGTGAACATCCAGTCGTTGAGGTGATAGTTCACCGCCAGATCGAGGACCCACTTGGGCGTGAAGGTCTGGTCGACTACGCCAGTTGCCACGTTGTAGCTGGCCAGGCTGCTGACGTAACTGGTGTAACGGCCATAGCGGGTCAGCGTGCCGGTGACGCCCCAGTTGCCCAGACTGTATTGCTCGCTCAGGATGAGCTTGCTGCGCGGGCTCGAATTGGCCAGGTAGCCCTTGATGTCCTGCCGGTTCAGGCGCACGAAATTGACGCCGAGGCTATCGAGAACGGCGGGATTCGGTTTCACGTCGGTGACAATGTTCTGGTTGTAGTTGGCACTCAGGGTGCTGGAGAGCGTACCGGCACTGCCCAGGTCGGCCAGATAGGTGCCGACGAGATCGACGCCTCGCGTGCGCGTACTGGCTGCGTTGGTGAAGTAGTCGATGCTTCTGAAGTTGAGGTTGCTGATGCCGTTCGCTGCCAGATAGCTCAGCACGTTCGGTGCGGTGGTCGAGATCGCGCCGGAGAGTGCGATTCGGTTTTGAATCTTGATCTGGTAGACATCGAAGCTGAGGGTCAGCGCATCGGTGGGATTCCACACCGTGCCCAATGTGAAGTTTCGAGATTTCTCCGGCTTCAGCGGCTCGGAGCCGAGCAGCTGCGCAATCTGGCTGCCAACGGGCACAAGCCCTGAGTTGTAGATTCCGGCCGGGAGGCCTGCTGAATTGCCATTGGCAAAAAACAGCGAGGATGTTTGCGAAAAATATTCCTGTCCCAGCGACGGCGCCCTGAAGCCGGTCGAGGCGCTTGCGCGGATCGCGAAGGTGTCGGTGAAGTCGAAGCGGCCAGCCAGCGAACCCGATGTGGTATTGCCGAAATCGTTGTAGTGCTCGTGACGCACCGCTGCGGACACAGCAAATTTGTCGCTCAGGTTGGTCTCGAGGTCGAGGTATTCGGCGACATCCTGGCGGGAGGCATCGACGGCGTTTGCCGGCTGCCAACCGGCAAAGCCCTGCGCGCCGCCGGAGACACCGGACGTGCCGACGTACCAGGACGGCAGCGAGCCTGCCTGGATGCCATAGGTCTGCCGCAGATACTCTGCACCGAACGCCACGGTGAGCGAGTTGGGTAGCCAGCCGACGTTGATGTCCTTGGCGATGTCGAGGTCGACGCTTTCCTGCTTCGCACTCAGAATGCCGTCATCAAATACAGTCGGCGTGCTGCCGAAATCGTTCAAGAAAGCGTAGTTGAGACTGTGTACCGTTTCGTACGAAACCCGGTTGCGACCGAAGTTGCCGCTGAGATCCCAGCGCCAGCCATTGATCTTGCCGCGCAGGCCTGTCACGAGGGACTGGTCGGTGGAGTCGGCGTGCTCGAGCGGCAGAAATCCGTCGGGATATATCTGACCGATCAGGGGATTGTTGGGTTTCGGCGAGTTGATGCCGTAACGGAAGAACGCCGGTGACGTGCTCTGGCGTCGGCCGTAATGGCCGAACGCATAGAACTGCACATCGGGCGTGATGTCGTATTGCGTGTTGAGCAACAGGTTGCTCGCATGCACATCGGGGTCGCCCTGGCGGAAATTAACGCCCAATTGGGGAAACCCCGCGCGGCTGTCCGGGCCGGCGCGATTGGTGTAGTCCTCATTGCCGCTCTCCACGGCGAGCCGCAACCAGCCCTTGTCGCCACTCAACGGAATGCCGAAGTTGGCCGAACCTTGCCATTGCCTGCCGTCGCCAGCGGAATATTGGCCGCCACTGACCTCGACATCGCCTCCCTTTGCCCCCTGCTTGAGGATGATGTTGATGACGCCAGCGATGGCATCGGAGCCATATTGTGCCGATGCACCGTCGCGCAGCACCTCGATGTGATCGATCGCGGACAGCGGGATGGTGTTGAGATCCACCGATTGCGAGCCGCGGCCGATAACGCCGTTGTTGAGCAGGATGGCGCCGGGATGCCAGCGCTTGCCATTCACCAGTACCAGCACCTGATCGGGCGACAGTCCGCGCAGCTGTGCAGGGCGCTGAGTGTCTGCCGTATCGGCTGCTGCCGGGCGTGGAAAGTTGAGCGATGGAATGATGCGGGCCAGCGCTGTCGGCAGATCGTTGGTGCCGGTCTGCTGCAGCACCTTGGCCGATACCACGTCGATAGGCGTGAGCGAGCTGCTCTCGGTGCGCGTGCTGGAGCGCGTGCCGGTGACGATCACCGCGCTGAGGTCCTTGGTCTTGGCTGGCACGGCGGCTGGTGCGGCGTCCTGCGCGGCAACGGCGGCGGACAACGCAAACAGCACGGCGGCCGACAGGCTTGCCGGAACGAAATGATTGAAGCGCTTGCTCATGGATAATCTCCGGACGAGTGGTTGCTGCGTCGCAGCAACTGCAGGCTAAAGGCAGAATCGAGTTTCGTCAACAGACGTATGGACGTCTATATGTCCAAATCGCCATTTGTGAAACATGCCTGACGAAGCAGGACGTCTTTTCACCCCGCAACGCTACTCTTGGCGGGTACGCAACGGCATGCCCCATCCGGTACGTTGAAATCGTCGCCAACGGGCCGATAA
This sequence comes from Rhodanobacter sp., assembly GCA_040004895.1. GTDB lineage: Bacteria > Pseudomonadota > Gammaproteobacteria > Xanthomonadales > Rhodanobacteraceae > Rhodanobacter. Next base: position 5,080 of record JBDTZX010000317.1, read on the forward strand.
TGGGGGGCTGCCATTCCCGGTCGGCGGATTTCCGGAGTTTCAATGCCCATCTACGAATTCGAATGCAGCAGTTGCGGGCACCGTTTCGATCGCCTGCAGAAGTTGTCCGATGCCGATCCGCTGATCTGCCCGGTATGCCAGGCGCCGCAGTTGCACCGCCGGGTCAGCGCACCCTCGTTCCGTCTGGCCGGCAGCGGCTGGTACGAGACTGACTTCAAGAAGGATGGCGACAAGAAGCGCAACCTGGCCGAAGCATCGAACGGGAACGGCGACGCCAAGCCCGCGCCAGCGGACGGCTCGTCAAGTTCGGCCCCGGCCCCGGTGGCACCGGCGGCGCCTGCTGCCACGCCGGCACCTGCCGCCGCACCGGTGCCGCCGGCGGGCAAAAGCTCCGCCAGCGAGTGAACGGCGGGTTGCTGGCGGATGCGGACTTCAGCTACAACGGTGGCGGGGCTTTGGAAGACAACATTCTTGCGGGAGGGCGTATGCATTTCACGAGCAGGATCTGGATCGGCGCAGCGGCAACATTTCTTGGCGCAGTCTTGCTGACAGCGGCACCGTCGGCACAGGCGCAGCGCGACAGGACCATCCGCTGCGAAAGCAACAACGGCAAGTTCAACCGCTGTCCGGTGCCGTGGCGCGACGCACAGCTGGCAAGACAGGAGTCCAAGGGCGCGTGTGTCCGCGGCCAAAGCTGGGGCGTGGACCGGCAAGGTCTGTGGGTGGATCGTGGCTGCCGCGGACTATTTGCGGAAGGTCGTGGCGACGGTCGTCCCGGTTACGGGGGCCCCGACGGTGGTGGCTGGCGTCCTGGTGCGGACTGGAACCGCGAGATCCGCCTGCAATGCGACAGCAACAAGAAGCGCTATCAGATGTGCCAGGTCGATGTCGGTCGCCAGGGCCGCGTGCGGCTGGCGAACCAGATGTCCGACGTCCGCTGCACCGAAGGCTACAGCTGGGGTTGGAATCGCGCCGGCGTCTGGGTGGATCACGGTTGCCGCGGGCAGTTTGTGGTCGATCGACGCTGGTAGCCCGACCGAGCAGTGGCGGTTGCGATGACCTCAGGTCGTGCAACCGCCACGCGCATACCGCGCCCAGCGGTATCGCAGTGGTAATATTCCGGGTCTTTTCCATCTGTTTTGCCGCCCCGCGGCCCGGAGTTCCAAGCGCATGCGCACGCATTACTGCGGCCTCATCGACGAGTCGCTGATCGGCCAGACCGTCGTCCTTTGTGGCTGGGTCAATTCGCTGCGCCTGCAAAGCCATGTCGCCTTTGTCGACCTGCGCGACCACGAAGGCCTGGCACAGGTGGTGATCGAGCGCGACAACGCCGCGGCGTTCGCGGTGGCTGGCGAGATCGGCAACGAATACTGCCTGCGTGTGACCGGCACCCTGCGCAAGCGCCTTTCGGTCAACGACAAGTTGAAGACCGGCACGGTCGAACTGTTAGCCGAAACGGTGGAGATCCTCAACGCCGCGAAAGACCTGCCGTTCGCGCTGCATGAGAACCCGAACGAGGACATGCGGATGACCTACCGCTACCTCGACCTGCGCCGCCCCGAGATGCAGGCGATGATGCGCAAGCGGATCCGGCTGGTGCAGGCGCTGCGCCGCTATCTCGACGCGCGCGGTTTCCAGGATGTCGAGACGCCGATCCTGACCAAGGCCACGCCCGAAGGCGCGCGCGACTACCTGGTGCCCAGCCGCGTGCACCCGGGCCAGTTCTACGCGCTGCCGCAATCGCCGCAGCTGTTCAAGCAGATCCTGATGATGGCCGGTTTCGATCGCTACTATCAGATCGCGCGCTGCTTCCGCGACGAGGATCTGCGCGCTGATCGCCAACCCGAATTCACTCAGCTCGATCTCGAATTTGCCTTCGTCGAGGAAAAGGATGTGCAGGATTTCGTGGAGGAGCTGATCCGCCACGTGTTCCGCGAAGTGCAGGGCGTGGAACTCGACGCGGTCTTCCCGCGCATGACCTGGGCCGAGGCGATGCGCCGCTTCGGTTCCGACAAGCCCGACCTGCGCATCGCACTGGAGCTGGTCGATGTGGCCGATGTGCTGAAGCACATCGAGTTCAAGGTGTTCGCCGAACCGGCCAACGACGCAGGCGGTCGCGTCGCCGCATTGCGCGTGCCGGGTGGCGGCACGCTGAGTCGAAAGGATATCGACGGGCTGACCGACTACGTTTCGCGTTACGGCGCGAAAGGTCTGGCCTGGCTCAAGGTCGAGGAAATGGTCAGGGGTCGCGAAGGCATCACCTCGCCAGTGGCGAAATTCCTCGACGACGCGGCGCTGGACGGCGTGCTCAAGGCGACGGGCGCACAGAACGGCGATCTGCTGTTCTTCGGTGCCGGCAGCTGGAAGATCGTGACCGACTTCATGGGTGCGTTGCGGCTGAAGGTCGGCAAGGATCGCGGGCTGGTCGAGGACAGCTGGAAGCCGCTGTGGGTCACCGACTTTCCGATGTTCGAATACGATGCCGACGAACAGCGGTACGTGGCGCTGCACCACCCGTTCACTGCGCCCAAGGTGGACGATGCGGCGCAATTGCGCGCGGACCCGCACAACGCGGTGAGCCGTGGCTACGACATGGTGCTCAACGGCGCCGAGATCGGCGGTGGTTCGATCCGTATCCACCGGCCGGAGATGCAGAGCACGGTATTCGAGCTGCTCGGCATCGGCGCCGAGGAAGCACAGATGAAGTTCGGCTTCCTGCTGCAGGCGCTGAAATTCGGCGCGCCACCGCACGGCGGCCTGGCTTTCGGCATCGACCGCATCGCCGCGCTGATGGCCGGTACCGAGTCGATCCGCGACGTGATCGCCTTCCCCAAGACCACCAGCGCGCAGGATCTGATGACCGACGCCCCATCGATGGTCGGCGCCGCGCAGCTGAAGGAGCTGCACGTGCAGGTGGCAGCCGAGAAGGCACCGACGAATTGAGCAAGCCAGCCTGCATCCGGACCGGCCCAGCGCATGTCTGATCATGTGATCCTGCTGCACGGCTTGTGGATGCGCGGTTTCGCGCTGGCCATGCTGCACCGTCGCCTGATCGAAGCGGGCTTTCGCGTGCACCGGTTCGACTACCTGAGTGTCGCCGCCACGCAGCAGCGCATTCTGGACCGGTTGCACACGCGCATGAATACGCTGGCGGCGGAAGCCGATGCGGATGCCGTGCATCTGGTCGGCCACAGCCTCGGAGGCCTGCTGGCCTTGCGTGCCTGCCTGGAGGCGGATGGCCTGCCGCAAGGACGGATCGTTTGCCTCGGCTCGCCGTTGCTGGGCAGTGCGGCGGCCCGCGGTTTCGCCAACTGGGGACGCAGCGGCGAGGTGCTGCTCGGTCACAATCGTGAATTGTTGGAGCAGGGTTTCGAGCGCTGGGACGGCGCCCGTGAAGTCGGCATGGTCGCCGGCCGCATGCCGCTCGGACTGGGTGCGGTGCTGGGCCACTTCGAGGGCGAGCATGACGGCACGGTGGCGGTGGAGGAAACCCGGCTGCCCGGTCTGACCGACCACTGCGTGGTCGAAGCGAACCATACCGGGCTGCTGTTCTCGGTCGACGTGGCGCAGCGCGTAGCGCAGTTCCTGCGGCACGGACAGTTCGTCACGGGCCTGGCTTGACGGCAACCTCCGCGCCAGCTGGCCGGCACGTGGTTCGAATTCGGGTAAAATGATCGGCTTGTCCATCCGATTCAAGTGCAGGCAATGTCATGGGTAGAGGCCCGTCCATCGAAGGTCGCAAGAATGCCGAGGACGCCAAGCGCGCCAAGGTATTCACCAAGCTGATCCGCGAAATCACCGTGGCCACCCGTGCCGGTGTTGCCGATCCGGCCAGCAATGCGCGTCTGCGCACCGCCATCGACAAGGCACTGTCGGCGAACATGACGCGCGACACCATCGACCGTGCGGTCAAGCGTGGCTCCGGCGCGGATGGCGGGGCGCACATGGAGGAACTGCGCTACGAGGGTTACGGCCCCAGCGGCATCGCGCTGATCATCGAATGTTTCACCGACAACCCGGTGCGCACCGTGGCCGATGTACGCAACGCGTTGACCAAGCATGGCGGCAACCTCGGCACCAGCGGCTCGGTCGCGTTCCAGTTCAACCGCTGCGGCGAGCTGGTGTTCGCCACCCACGGTGATGCGGCAGCCGAGGAGAAAGTCCTTGAGGCCGCGCTGGAGGCGGGTGCCGACGACGTCATCAACGAACATGGCGAGAGCACGGTGTTGTGCACGCCCGAGAGTTTCGAGGCCGTGCAGCAGGCGTTGATCGAGGCGAAGCTGAGCGCCGTGCATGCCGGCGTGGTGATGCGTCCGAACAACCGCATCGAGGTTCCGGCTGATTCGCTCGAAACGCTGCTCGACCTGCTCGAGAAACTCGATGCGCTGGACGATGTGAGCGAGGTTTCACACAACGCCCTGCTACCGGTCGAGGCTGCCGAATAAGCCGGAGGCATCGCGCCTTCGCATCGCACCACGATGACCCGCATTCTAGGTATCGACCCGGGCAGCCAGCGGACCGGCGTCGGCATCATCGACGTCGATTCGGTCGGCAAGCTGACCCACGTCTTTCACGGCGCGCTGACGATTGTCGGCGAGGCCACGTTCCCGCTGCGGCTGAAACGCATCTTTGACGAACTGTGTGACATCATCGCCACCCATCAGCCGGACGAGTGCGGCATCGAGCGGGTGTTCATGGCGCGCAATCCCGATTCGGCACTGAAACTGGGGCAGGCGCGCGGCGCCGCGATCTGTGCGGTGGTCAGTCGGGGAATCGCGGTGCACGAATATGCAGCAACCGAAGTGAAGCAGTCCGTGGTCGGCAGCGGGCGCAGCGACAAGACCCAGGTGCAACACATGATCAACGTCCTGCTCGGCCTCAAGGGTCCGATGCAGGCGGATGCTGCCGATGCGCTGGCCGTCGCGGTCACTCACGCGCATACCCGTTCCAGTCTCGAGCGCGTCGGCATTCCCCGCACGGCATGGCGGCGTCGGCGATGATCGGCCGTCTGCGCGGCATTCTTGTTTCCAAGCAGCCGCCGTCACTGCTGATCGAGGTCGGCGGCATCGGCTACGAAGTCGATGCGCCGATGTCGACCATCTACGACTTGCCGGGGATCGGCAAGGAAGTGATCCTGCTCACCCACTACGCGGTGAAGGAAGACAGCGTGGCGCTCTACGGCTTCCTGCACGAGAGCGAGCGTACGCTGTTCCGCAACCTGCTCAAGGTCAGCGGCATCGGCGCCAAGATCGCGCTGGCGGTATTGTCCGGTGTTTCCACCGATCATTTCGCGCGACTGGTCCATGCGGGCGATGTGGTGGCGTTGACCAAGATTCCGGGCATTGGCAAGAAGACCGCCGAACGCATCGTGGTCGAGTTGCGCGACCGCATCGACGGATTGTCCAGCCTTCCCGGTACCTCGCTGCGCCCGGCAGGCGCGCCGCTGGATGCCGCTGGCGAAGCGACCGTGGCCCTTCAGCAACTGGGTTACAAGCCGGTCGAGGTCAGCCGGCTGGTGCAGAAGGTCGCCGTCGATGGCGACAACGCCGAGGCGATCATCCGCAAGGCGCTGCGCGCTGCGCTCGGCAGCTAGGCGATCAGCATGATCAGCCAGCAGACGAAGACCGACGTGCAGCAACCGATCGTGGATGAGGGCGATCCCGGCTCGCATCGCAGCCCCAAGTCGGCGCTCATTCTGGGCGCGATCGGCGTGGTGTTCGGCGACATCGGCACCAGCCCGCTCTACACCATGCACGAAACTTTTCTGCCGGAGCACGGGTTGCATCCGCGGCCGGAAACCGTGCTCGGCATTCTTTCGCTGATCACCTGGTCGCTGATCATGGTGGTGGCGGTGAAGTACGTCAGCCTGGTGATGCGCGCCGACAACAAGGGCGAAGGCGGCATCATGGCGCTGATGACGCTGGCTCAGCGCGCCAGCGGCAAGTCGCTGCGGCTGCGCCGGATCATCACCTTGATGGCCCTGCTTGGCGCCGCGCTGTTTTTCGGCGACGGCGTGATCACGCCGTCGATCTCCGTGCTTTCCGCCGTCGAGGGCCTGCAGGTTGCGGCACCGGCGCTGAAGCATTCGGTGGTGCCGATCACGGTGGTGGTGCTGCTCGGACTGTTCTGGCTGCAACGGCGCGGCACGGCCAAGGTCGGTGCCGTGTTCGGGCCGATCATGGTGCTGTGGTTCCTGTGTCTGGGCGTGATCGGTGTGGCGAACATCGTTCAGTCACCCGGCGTGTTGTGGGCCTTCAATCCCTGGTACGCGGTGAAGTTTTTCATGACTCACGGCTGGGCGTCGGCACTGGCACTCGGCTCGGTGGTGCTGTGCGTCACGGGTGCCGAGGCGTTGTACACGGACATGGGTCACTTCGGTCGTTTTCCGATCCGGGCGGCCTGGTTCTTCTTCGTGATGCCGGCGCTGCTGCTCAATTATTACGGGCAGGGCGGATTGTTGCTCGCGCATCCCGAAGCCATCGCAAACCCGTTCTACCACTCGGTGCCGGACTGGGCGCTCTATCCGATGATCGCGCTGGCCACCGCGTCGACAGTGATCGCCTCGCAGGCGGTGATCTCCGGTGCGTTCACGGTGACCCGGCAGGCGATCCAGCTCGGCTTCCTGCCGCGCATGCAAGTCGTGCATACCTCGCGTCATGCGATCGGTCAGATCTTTTTGCCGTGGGTGAACCGCGCGCTGATGGTGATGGTGATCGCCACCGTGATCGGCTTTGGTTCGTCCAATGCGCTGGCTGGTGCCTACGGCATTGCGGTGACCGGCACGATGGCGATCGACACAGTGCTGGTGATGATCGTGGCACGCCGCATGTGGCATTGGAACCGCGTGCTGGTGATCGTGCTGGGTCTGACTCTGCTGTGCATCGACCTGAGCTACTTCGGCGCCAACACGCTGAAGATCCTGCAGGGCGGCTGGTTTCCGCTGGTGCTCGGC
>JBDTZX010000373.1:0-3549 GCA_040004895.1 Rhodanobacter sp.
CAACGGCATCGCCACCGGCGCGCCGGCACGTGCGCGCAACGACCAGCTGCACACGCTGGTGGCGCCACGCGCATTGCGCAGCCAGTCGATGAAAATCTTGCCCTTGCGCTGGGCCTTGCTGGCAGTGGCGATGTACTGCAGCGGATGCAATGCCACCATCGCATCGGCGAACGATTCGCTGAACTGCTTCACGGTCGCCCAGCTGGGTCCGCGACGAAATGGCACCACGACGTGCAGGCCCTTGCCGCCGCTGGTGCGAACGAAGCTCTTCAGCCCGATCTCTTCGAGACGCGCCCGGATTTCGCGCGCCGTGCCCACCACCGCCTTCCATGCCACGTCTTCGGCCGGATCCAGATCGAACACGATGCGGTCGGGCGCATCGGGTTTGCCCACGCGCGATCCCCACGGATGGAATTCCAGCGTGTTCATCTGCACCAGTTCGAGCAGGCCCTGCAGATCGCGGATGTAGACGTAGTCGTCGACACCCGCGTCCTTCTCCTTCAGTGGAATGGCCTTCACGCTGGCACCCAGCGTGGCCGCATGGTGCTTCTGGAAAAAACATTCGCCACCGACACCGCCGGGGCAACGCAGCATCGACAGGGGCCGATCGATCAGCTCGGGCAGGATCCACTTTGCGATCGCGGTGTAGTAATCCGCAACGTCGCCCTTGGTGATTTTTTTGTCGAGATAAACCACCCGCGAGGCATGCGTGATCGTCACCTCCTCGGCGGTGGTGGCCGCACGCTTGCGCACCGCTTTCGTCGTTGCCGCTTTCGTCGCTGCCGCGGCGGGCGCTTTCGCGGCAGTGCGCTTGCGTGGCGATGCCTTGGTCGTGCGCATATCGAGATCGTCCACGTTCTTGTCCTCTCGCAACCGCATGAAACTGCCCTGCCGCAGCAGGCGATGGCCGCCCCAGCCGCGAAACGCCACCTCGACCACCAGCTTCGGTTTGATCCAGTGGATGCGCCGCGACGGCAACGGCACGTGTGCGGGAATTTCCACTATGGCGTTCGTCACCGCCAGCGCCTTCATCCGCTGGGTGAGGTCACGCAACATCGCATCGTCGAAGCCGGTGCCGATGCGTCCCACGTAGCGCAGCTCGCCCTGCTCGCGCGCCGCCAGCAGCAGCGCGCCGAAGCCCTGGCGCGAACCTTGCGGCGGCGTGTAGCCGACGATCACGAACTCGTCGGAGTTCGCGTGCTTGACCTTGATCCAGTCCGGCGAACGTCTGCCGCCGTACCCCGAATCGGCGCGCTTGCTGACGATGCCCTCGAGGCCACGACGACCGGCCGCGGCGAACACTTCGGCACCGTGACCTTCGATGTGCGTGCTGTAGGCAAGCGTATCGTCAGCATCCTTCAGCAGTACTTCGAGCAATCCCTTTCGTTCATGCAGTGGTGTGCTGGTGAGATCCACGCCGGCGACGCCGGGCATGTCGAACAGCACGTAGCGCAGGCGCTGGCCGTGGCCGTCCTTCAGCGCTTGTTGCAGGCCGGCGAAATCACTGTCGCCGTGCCCGTCCAGCGCCACCAGTTCGCCGTCCAGCCGCGCCTGGCGCACCGGCAACGACTGCAGTGCCTGCACGATATGCGGCACGCGCGCGGTCCAGTCCAGGTTGTTGCGCGAACGCAGTTTCGCCTTGCCGTTGTCCAGATCGGTCAGCAGCCGGTAGCCATCCCATTTGGTTTCATGCAGCCATCCATCGCCGGTTGGAGGACTGGTTTTCTGCATGGCCAGTTGCGCCTGGAATCCAGCCGGCAAGGAGTTCGCGCGGGCACCGTCGAGCGCAAGCGCCTTCGCCTTGAAAGCGGCTTCGCTGCTGCGCGGGGATGAAATCGACTTCGCCGCGGGCTTCGTGGCCGCCTTCTTTGTTGCTGCGTTTTGCGCCAGGGTTTTCTTTGCGGAGACTTTCTTCGCAACCGTCTTGCTGGCCGCAACCGCGCGCCCGACGACCTTTCCTTTCGCGTCCACCTCCTGTCCGTGCGCGCGCCGCCACGCCACAGTCGCCTTGCGCATCGCGGCATCGAGAAAATCGTCGGCCTCCGCATCGCGTGCTTCGGCATCGCTACGCTTCAACAGCAGCCACTGGTTCTTGCTGCCTTGCCGACGGGTACGCACCAGTGTCCAGCGCCCGCGCAGATGCTTGCCGTGCAGTTCGAAATCCAGCTTGCCGGCGGCGATCGCCTTCAGCGGATCATCGCCCTCCGGCTGCCAGGTGCCGTGATCGAATACATCGACATGGCCGGCGCCGTAGTGGCCTTCGGGAATATCGCCGCCGAAGTTCGCGTAGGAGATCGGGTGATCCTCCACTTCCACGGCGAGCCGCTGTTCGCCGGGTCGCAACGACGGACCCTTCGGTACCGCCCAGCTTTTCAATACGCCGTCGGCCTCCAGACGAAAGTCGTAATGCCGCGCGGTGGCGTGGTGCAGCTGCACCACGAAGATCGGCACATGGCCCCTGCGGCTGGCACGCCCGTCCGATGCAGGCTCAGGCGTCTGGTCGAATTTCCGCTTGCGGGCGTATTCGCGCAGGCTCATCGTTCAGCCCGCCTTGCGCGCCTTGCCGCGCGTCGCCGGCTTGCTGGCCGCTGCCTTTGGCGCGGGCTTCTTCGTCGCGGTCTTTTTCGCTGCCGGTTTTTTCCCCGCGACTTTCTTCGCCGTTGCCTTCCTGGCCGGCGTGCGGTGCTTGCTGTCGATGCTTTTCTTCAGCAGCGCCATGAAGTCAACCACGTTGGTGGTGGCATCCTCGGAAACGTGTTCGTCCTCGTCGTCCACCATGGTGGTGACGCCTTTGGTCTTGAGACGCTTCTCGATCACCTTGCGCAGCTTGTCGCGGAACTCGTCGCGGTAGTCGCCGGGCTTCCACTCCCCCGACATCGACTCGATCAGGTCACCGGCCATCGCCAGCTCGCGCGGGGTGATCCGATAGCTTGACGTCGCCTTGTCCGGCAACGCGTAGTCGGTCGCATCGACCAGTTCCTGCGGGTAGCGCAGCAGAATCAGCAGCAGCGCGTCACCTTGCGGCATCACTGCGGCAAGGTACTCGCGGGTTCGGATCACCACCCGGGCGATGCCGACGCGTTTCGTTTTCTTGAGGGTCTCGCGCAGCAGCACGTAGCCTTTCTCGGCCTTCTTCGCCGGCACCAGGAAATACGGCTTCTCATAGTAGGTCGGGTTGATCGAACCGGCGTCGACGAAGGTATCGATCTCCACCGTCTCGTGCGATTCGCTGGCGGCGCTGCGGATGTCCTTTTCGTCAAGCACCACGTAGTTGCCCTTGGAATATTCGAATGCCTTCACGACATCTTTCCACGGCACTTCGTCGCCGGAGTCGGCGTTGACGCGCTCGTAGCGGATCGGCGTGTTGCTGCGCTGGTCCAGCATGCGGAAATGCAGATCGATGCGCCGCTCGGCGGTCATCAGGCGGATCGGCACATTGAGCAGGCCGAACGACAAAGTACCGGTCCAGATCGGGCGCGCCATGGCAGCTTTCCAGGTGAGGCGGGAGCCGATGGTAGGCACGGCCCGCGTGCAGGAAACGGCAAAACG
>JBDTZX010000249.1:0-36559 GCA_040004895.1 Rhodanobacter sp.
AGCAATGCTCTTGAATTCGCTCAGTGCCTGCGCATGCATCTGCTGATCGAGGCGCAGCAGCTGCTGATGCATGTCCTGCATCGAGACCGTCGGATGCCGCTTGGCATACGCATCCTGGATCGCGCGCAGCAGCACGGGAATATCCACATCTGGCTTGCCATCCGAAAACTGGCTGCCTATCTGGTAGCCGATCGCATACGAAAGCTTGGCCTTGTCCGGCCTGGTCGCCGGGGCGACGGCGTTGACACGCTCCTGCGCGTGCGCCGTCATCGCGCCCAGCAGCAAGACGCCGAGCGACAGGCAACGCAGCGATGTCATGGCTTTCTTCATCAAGCAGTTTCCTGGCGCTGCGGCCATCCGGGCAGGTCATCCTAAGCTGTTGCGGCCCTTCATGCAGCGACAGCCGCTCGGGCTTGAGAACTCCATCGACGGCAAAGGTTCCGCTGCTAACATTCCGGCTTCATCTCGACCGGACAAGAACATGGCCTACCGCAACCTGGAAATCGGCAACCGCGGCGCGGTACGCATGATCGTCGTCAACCGCCCGGACAAGCTCAACGCACTCAATCGCGAGACGCTCAACGAGCTCACCCTCGCGTTCGCCCAGGCCGCGCAGGACGATGCCGTACGCGTGGTCGTGCTGAGCGGTGCCGGCGAGAAGGCGTTCGTCGCGGGTGCCGACATCGCCGAAATGAACGGCTACACGCCGGTGCAGGCGCAGGCGTTTTCACGCAGCGGCCAGCGCCTGATGAGCTCGATCGAACGGCTCGGCAAACCGGTGATCGCGCGCATCCAGGGCTTCGCGCTGGGTGGCGGCATGGAGCTGGCGATGGCCTGCCACCTGCGGATTGCCAGCGAGAAGGCGAAATTCGGCCAGCCGGAAATCAACCTCGGCCTGATCCCAGGTTTTGGTGGCACCCAGCGGTTGCTGCGTCTGGCCGGTCGCGGTGCTGCGCTGGAACTGTGCCTGACCGGCGCCACCATCGACGCGCAACGCGCGCGTGAGCTGGGCATTGTCACCCGCGTCGTTGCAGCCGACGCGCTGGACGATGCGGTGGCGACGCTGGCCGATCAGCTGGCGACCACCGCACCGCTCGCTGCGGCCGGCATTCTGGATGCGGTGCTGCAGGGCGGCGAGACGTCCATCGATCAGGGGCTGGAGTTCGAGACGCAGGGTTTCGCGCTGGCATTTTCCACGCAGGACATGCACGAAGGAACCAGCGCATTCCTGCAAAAACGCAAGGCGGAGTTCAAGGGGCGCTGAAATCCCGCAAGCGCGGGTTCAGTGCTCTCCGCGATATTTCTTCTCGCCGGCGGTCACCCGCAGATCCAACCGGTTTTCGTGCGGGGCCAGCGGACAGGTGGCAAACGGCGTGAACGCGCACGGCGGATTGTAGGCCTTGTTGAAATCCAGTTCGACCTTGCCGTTCTTCGGCGGATCGATGTACAGGAAGCGCGCAGCGCCATAGGTTTCCCTGCCGCTGGTGCGATCGGCGAACACGATGAAATACTGCGCATCACCGGGCTCCTCGATCACCGGCAACAGCTCGAAATGCCTGCCATCGTGGGTGAACTCGAGCTTGCCCGGGACCGGATACTTGTCGATGGTACCGATCACCGATCCCATCTCCAGTGTTTCACCCGGCTTGGCTGGTACCCATGTCGCCTCGATACGCCATGACGGATCGGTCGGAAAATAATCGATGCCGAGGAACTGCTTGCGCGTGGCTGCCTCGCTGTTCTTGATCCGCAGCCCCTTGCGACCGTCGCGATCGATCGCATAGAAGCTTGCCGTACCGAAACTCACCGTGGTGGGCTTGCCGGCAGCGGCCTTGACGTCGTCGATCAAGCGGGCCCGGTCCGCCGGCTTGCCGTCGATCAGCGCGCCACTGTCCTTCGCCAGCTGCAGATCAAGCGTGCCGTCTTTCGCCAGCGTGATCACGCCCAGGTGCGCCGGCCCGGCTTTCAGCACGATGTCATTGTCCTCCGCACTGCCGACGCGGTTATCCCCCCGCTTCAGCCATTCCAGACCGATCAGGCTGAGCCAGCCGTCGGGCGCGGTCAGGTGCGCGACACGCTCGGCGCGTGAGGTTTCGATGCTGCGCTGATACCCGTCGACTTCGGTGGCATGCACGGTAGCTATTCCCAGAATGGCGGTGGCAACAAACAGACTGATACGAATCACTGATTTTCTCCGGCTGAAATGACTGGCAGCGATGCTCAACGACCGCGCATGAACAACTTGTCGAGCTCCGCCAGACTCAGTTGAACCCAGGTCGGCCTTCCATGATTGCATTGTCCGGAACGTTCGGTCGCTTCCATCTCGCGCAACAGGGCATTCATTTCGGGAATGGACAGGCGCCGCCCTGCCCGAACCGAACCGTGACAGGCCATGGTCGACAGCAACTCGTTCTCCATTTCCTGCAGCCGGCGCGAGCTGCCGTGCTGAGCCAGCTCGGACAGCACATCGCGACCGAGCTGCGCGACGTCGGCACCTTCGAGCAGCGCCGGAACGCGTCGCACCACAATCGTCGCCGGGCCGCTGCGCGAAAGTTCAAGTCCCCATTCGGCCAGCGCATCGGCATGCTCTTCGGCTGCTGCCGCCTCCCTCGCGCTTACCGCGACGCTCATCGGCACCAGCAGCATCTGCGAACGAAGACTGCTTTCGACGCGACCGGCCTTGAGCTTTTCATAGGTAATGCGTTCGTGCGCCGCATGCATGTCGACCAGCACCAGGCCGTGCGCATTCTCGGCCAGCACGAAGATCTGCTTGAGTTGGGCAATCGCGAATCCCAGCGGCGGTGTCTCGCCTTCTTCGGCCACCGGCATCGATGCGGGAGAAACGCCCTGAATCGACGGCGATGGGCCAAGCAAGGCGGCGTATCCGGCCAGCGGCGCATCGCGCACCCCAAGATTCAGGCGGCTCTGATCGAACGGACCCGACCATGCGGACGGCAGGTACGGTCCGTTGGGAGGGTAAGCGAGTTGCGCGACGTCGATCGGTCCGGTGGTCGGCAACGGATTCTGCCCGGCACGCGTCTGTGCCAGTGCTTCATGCAGGGTACGGTAGAGAAAATCATGTACGAGGCGCTGTTCGCGGAAGCGCACTTCGTGCTTGGCCGGATGCACGTTGACATCGACACCGGTGGGATCCAGTTGCAGGTAGAGAACGAACGCAGCATGCCGACCATGAAAGAGCACGTCGGCATACGCCTGGCGCACCGCGTGCGCCACGATGCGATCACGCACCAAACGGCCATTGACGTAGAAATACTGCGAGTCGGCCTGCGCGCGCGATGCCGTGGGCAGACCGACCCAGCCGGAAAGATGCAGACCGGCCGCAGCGTGGTCGATGCGCAGGCTCTGCGCCGGAAACTCCTCGCCCAGCACTTCGGACACCCGCTGCATGGCGGCCTGCTCGCTGCGCGCGGCTTTCCAGATGCGTACCGGCTTGCCGTTGTGGCTGAGCCTGAACTCCACCGAGCTGCGTGCCAGCGCCAGCGATTTCAGCAGATCGTCGATGTGCGCGAATTCGGTGCGCTCGACGCGCATGAATTTCCGCCGCGCCGGCACATTGTAGAAAAGGTCGCGCACTTCCACGCTGGTGCCCTGCGGATGCTGCGCGGGACGGGCCGTTTGCCATTTGCCGCTGTCCATTTCAATGCGGAAGGCGGCCTCCTGCCCCTGCGCACGCGAGATCAGCGCGAACCGCGAGACGGAAGACACAGAAGCCAGTGCCTCGCCTCGAAAACCCATGCTGGCGACGTGTTCCAGATCATCGAAACTGCCGATCTTGCTGGTTGCATGCGACGCCACCGCCAACGCCAGTTCATCCACGCCGATGCCGCTGCCGTCATCGCGCACACGAATCAGTCGCGCGCCACCGGCTTCTATATCGACATCGATCCGGCTGGCACCGGCGTCAAGACTGTTTTCGACGAGTTCCTTGACCACCGAGGAGGGGCGCTCGATGACTTCGCCCGCGGCGATCTGGTTGACGAGTTCGGAAGAGAGCAGGCGGATGGCGGACATTCGCGAATTTTAGCAGCGAACACCGATCGAGCTTGAGACTGCCGGGATCAGCCGGTGGGAATCGTCAGCACGGCGCCGGCATGCACCGTCTCGCTGTTCAATCGATTGGCACTCTTGAGTGCACCCACACTGATGCCGTATTGCCTGGCAATGCTGCGCAGGCTCTCGCCGCGGCCAACCCGATGCAGGTCCCGTATGCCGGCGTCCGCCGCAGCCGGCGAAACGCTGGCGACGACCGTGCGGCTCTCATTGAGCGGCTGTTTCTTCGCCAGGGTTTTCTCGACCCGGTCGGTCTTGCCCGATGCCAGCTCGACCCCGTTGCGGCGGGCCGCTTCCGCCGCAAACCAGGTCCCCTGCGGCGGTGTCGATTCGAAATAGTTCTTCACGCCGCCCATCACCGCTTCAGCAAGCTGCTTCTGGTGCTCCGGGTCGCGCAACTTGCGCTCTTCGGCCGGATTGCTGATGAACGCGGTCTCCACCAGGATCGAGGGCACGTCCGGCGAGCGCAGCACCACGAAATTCGCACGCTCGACATAGCCTCTATGCGTGTGGCCCAGCTGGCCGAGCGCTTTGAGCACGTTGCCGGCGACCACTTCGCTCGCCTGCATCGCCCAGCCCTGCTGCAGATCCATCAACACCTTGGCCAGCGCGTCGTTCTTGTCGTCCAGCGTGACGCCGCCAATCAGGTCGACGCGGTTTTGCCCATCGGCGAGCCAGCGCGCAGCCGTGCTGGTCTTGCCGCGTGGCGACAGCACCCACACCGACGAGCCACGCGCGTCATCGCTGGTAAACGCGTCGGCATGGATCGCCACGAACAGGTCGGCGTTGTTCTCGCGAGCGATGTTGTAGCGCTGTGCCAGCGGAATGAAATAGTCGCCATCACGGGTCAGCACCGCCTTCATGCCGGGCTGGCGATTGATCTCGGTGGCCAGGTCGCGCGCCACGGCGAGTGTCACATTCTTTTCCAGCGTGCCATTGGGACCATGCGAGCCGGGATCCTTGCCGCCATGACCCGCATCAATCGCCACAACCACCTGACGCTGGCCGTTGAGCAGCGCTGCTGCCTGTTCGGTGGCCACCCGGCTGCTGTGGGAGCTTCTGCCACGGCTGCTGCGAGTCGTCACCGGCATGGCCACCTCGGCGACGGGCGCCGGTGCATCCCGGTCATGGTCGTCGGCCGTGGCAGTCACCGGCCTGGACGCGCCCTTGTCCGGATACAGGTCGAGTACCAGCCGATAGTCGCTGCCGGCGTTCGGGGTCAGCACAAAACTTTTCAGGCGGCTGGTGGGATCGACCTTGGCAGTCAATTGCAGATGGTTGCCGCGGAATCCATGGCTCATGCCGCGGAACAGACCGTGAGCCGCCGGATCCACGAACCCGTCCAGCACCCGGCTGTCAGCCAGATCCACCACGACCTGGCCGTCCTGCTGGCTGACCGAGTATTTCAGCGGACCGGATGCATCCAGTACGACCCGCGTGTATTCCGGCCCGGCCCAGACCCGGGCACTCTTCAGGTTCGCCGCCCTGACGGCGCACAAAGGCGCAACGGCGATGACCGCAATGGCGACAAGTCCACTCAAATTGTTCAAGGATCCCCTCATGCGCCGCATTGAAGCGCACCCGATCAGGGAATGCAAGACTGTTTTCCCTTGAATATCCATAGCCTGCGGACTATTCATCAGGCTGTATCAAGTTAACCGTCGTAACTAATAGCTCGCTTGAGGGATTATCGTCGACGCGCAGACCGAAATTTTCATGCTGGATCAGCGGCTGGCTCCGCTGCCGCCAACTCAGGCCAGCTGGTCCAGCAGGTCTTCACCGCGGGCGCCGGAAGCGCGCAGCAAGGCGTGACGGCCTTGCCCGGCGTAAGTCAGGTACACCTGCAGATCGGCGACCGGCAGGGCTCCTGCACCCTGCTCCGGCCACTCGACCAGCACCAGCGCTGAAGCATCGGACAGCGCATCCAGGCCGAGCCATTCCAGCTCGCCGGGGTCGGCGATCCGGTAGAGGTCCAGATGCCACGCCTGCCGGTCTTTTGCCGCATAGCCCTCGACCAGACTGTAGGTCGGGCTCTTGATCCGCTCACCCACCCCGAGCGTGCCCAACAATGCACGGGCGAAGCTGGTCTTGCCGGCGCCGAGCGGACCGTGCAGATAAATCACCAGTCCATTGTCCAGC
Source organism: Rhodanobacter sp. (assembly GCA_040004895.1). Taxonomy (GTDB): domain Bacteria; phylum Pseudomonadota; class Gammaproteobacteria; order Xanthomonadales; family Rhodanobacteraceae; genus Rhodanobacter. The sequence continues at coordinate 6,211 of JBDTZX010000249.1, forward strand.
GCATCGGCAATCTGCACTGCCAGTGCGCGGGTGGCGTCTTCGTCAGGCAACAGCCAGGTCCGTTCGGTGCCGGAAAATTCAGCCATCGTCGTGCCCGTCCGCAACGACCCCATTGGCAAGTGTCCGCAACGGCGACAGCAGGTCACTGGCCAATAACCCGCGCTCGCCCTGCTTCGCTGCCATGTCGCCAGCGCGCGCGTGCAGGCCGACGCCAAGACAGGCCGCTTGCCAGGCGCTGCAACCCTGCGCAAGCAACCCGGCGACCACTCCTGTCAGCAAGTCGCCCATGCCGCCGGACGCCATCCCCGGATTCCCCCACGGGCAGACGTCCAGACGTCCATCCGGATCGGCAACGAGACTGCCTGATCCCTTCAGGACGACAACCGCAGCATATTTCCTGGCGAGCTCGCGCACGGCGGCAAAGCGATCTTCTTCGACCTGCCTGGTGCCGATACCGAGCAGGCGCGCAGCCTCGCCCGGATGCGGCGTCAGCACGGTCGGGGCGCTGAATCGGCGCGGTTCCTTCGCGAGCAAGTTCAATCCATCGGCATCCAGCACCAGCGTCATGGCGGCATCCAGGGCCGTCAACCACAAGCCGTGACCCCAGTCCGCCAGGCCCAGGCCCGGACCCAGCGCCAGCACGCTGGCCTTTTCGAGCATCGAATGGAGTTGTTGCGGACCGTCGACGGCGCGCGCCATCAGTTCGGGCCGCGTGGCATTCATCGAAGACACATGCTCTGCGCGGGTCGCGACGCTGACCAGGCCGGCGCCGACACGCAGTGCCGATTCGCTGGCCAATCGGGCAGCGCCTGCCATGCCGTGATCGCCACCGATGACCAGGACATGGCCGTTGTTGCCTTTGTTCGCATAACGCTTGCGTGGCGGCAGCGATGCGGGCGCGAGCAAGCGTGCATCCGGTTGCAGATGCCGACGCAGATCGTCGGGCACTCCCAGCGTTGCCAGTTCGAGCGCACCGACGAAATCGGCAGCCCGCCCCGTCCGCAATCCGCGCTTTGCAGCGATGAACGTCACGGTGACATCCGCACGTATCGCACTTCCACCGCAGTGGCCCGTATCGGCATTCAGGCCGGATGGAACATCGAGTGCGCACACCGGCAGTCCGCTGGCGTTGATGCACTCGATCAGGCGCGTCGCGGCTGGTTCGGGTGCGCGATTCAGACCGATGCCATACAGCGCGTCAACGTGGAGATCCGCCATCGGAAGCTCGGTGTCCGCACACCAGAGCATGACCGCACCGTCGCCTGCTTCCCACTCGTTGCGTGCCGATCGGGCATCGCCGCCGGACATGGCGGTCAATGCCACCACGGTCACTCGAAAACCTGCCTCGCGTGCAAGCACGGCAAGCAGAAAGCCGTCGCCGCCGTTGTTACCCGGACCGCAATGCACGCAGATGCGACGAACCTCCGGCCAGCGCCTTTGCAGGCTGTTCAATGCGGCGCTCGCCGCACGTCGCATCAGCTGCGGACCGGAAATCTGCAGTACGGCCAGTGCCTCGCGCTCCAGCGCGCGCATCTGCTCGACCGAATAGAGATCGCGATGGTAGGGATGAGTCGGCATGCGCGAATTATAGGCATGCGGCACATCTACAATGGGTGCATGCCCACCGCTGACGATCGCACCACGCCCGACTACACCGCGCTCGCCCGCGACATCAGACTATGGGCGCGCGAGCTTGGTTTTGCCGACGCTGGCATCAGCGGCACCGATCTGGCAGGCGACGAAAAGCATCTGGACCAGTGGCTGGGCGAAGGCCATCACGGCGAAATGGAATACATGGCCCGTCATGGCACCCGGCGCAGCCGGCCGGCCGAACTCGAGCCCGGCACGCAACGGGTGATCTCGGTGCGCATGGATTACATCCCGCCCGGCACCACCAGCGCGTGGTCGGTACTGGAAGACGGAGAAGCCGGCTACGTGGCGCGTTATGCGCTGGGTCGTGACTATCACAAGCTGATGCGCAACCGCCTGCAGCGGCTGGCGGAACGCATCCACGATGTGGTCGGCGACTTTGGTTATCGCGCCTACGTGGATTCCGCACCGGTGCTGGAAAAGGCGCTCGCGCGCAACGCGGGACTCGGCTGGATCGGCAAGCACACGGTATTGATCAACCGCCGCGCCGGCTCGTATTTTTTCCTCGGCGAGCTGTATACCGATCTGCCGCTGCCGATCGACGAGCCCGCCAGCGCACACTGCGGCAGCTGCAATCGCTGCATCGAGATTTGTCCGACCCGGGCGATCGTCGGCCCCTACCAGCTGGATGCGCGACGCTGCATTTCGTATCTCACGATCGAGCTCAGGGGCAGCATTCCGGAAGAACTTCGCGCGCCGATGGGCAACCGCATTTTCGGTTGCGACGATTGCCAGTTGATCTGTCCCTGGAACAAGTTCGCGCAGCACGCCACCGAACCGGATTTCGCACCGCGCCACAGTCTCGATGGCGCCAAGCTGGTCGAGTTGTTCGGCTGGAGCGAAGCGGAATTTCTCAGCCGCACCGAAGGCATGGCGATACGCCGTACCGGCTACGAAGGCTGGCTGCGCAACATCGCGGTGGCGCTTGGCAATGCACCGGCCTCACGCACGGCTCGCGATGCGTTGAACGCCCGCGCCGATCATCCTTCGGCGATCGTGCGGGACCACGTGGGATGGGCATTGGCGCGTCAGCGCCGCTGAAGCCGACTCACGCGGCAGCCATTTGCTTGGGGATTGATCGGTTGGTGTGGCTGATGCGATTGCCGTCACCGATATAGACCAGCGTCGGCTGAAACATTTCAAGTTCGGCTGCGCTCAGCTGAGCGAATGCAGCGATGATGACCAGGTCGCCCGGCTTGGCGCGATGGGCGGCGCTGCCGTTCACCGAAATGATCCCGGACCCCTCTTCGGCGCGCAGCGCGTAGGTCACGAAACGCTTGCCGTTGTTGATGTTCCAGGCGTGGATCTGCTCGTACTCGCGGATCCCCGACGCATCCAGCAACAGACCGTCGATGGCGATCGAGCCTTCGTAGTGCAGCTCGGCATGGGTCACCGTGGCGCGGTGAATCTTGGCCTTGAGCATGTTCAGGTTCATGAGGTTCTTTTCCCGCAGGTACTCTGCAAAGGAGGCGATTATCGAACCGATGACGCTGCATCGCAACATCCACCCCGTCGACGATATGCGGGCAGCTCAATCAAACAGCAGGTTGTCGATCAGGCGCGTGCTGCCCAGACGGGCGGCAATCAGTGCGATCAGTCCTTCGCTCTGGCCGTCGACCGGCTCGGCCAGGTCCTCGGCGCGGCGGATCACCGCATAGTCGGGCACGAACCCTGCCCGCAGCAGTCTCGCCACGGCCACCTGCTCGACCGCACGCCAGGCATGACCCTTGCCCAGCAGGTCGCGCATCTTCAGCAAGGTGTCGTGGATCAACGGCGCGCGTGCGCGTTCTTCGCTCGACAGGTACTGGTTGCGCGAGCTCAGCGCCAAGCCATCCTCATCGCGCAAGGTCATTGCCGCCAACACCTTCACCGGTAGCGAAAGGTCGCGCACCATGCGCTCGATCACTTTCAACTGCTGAAAATCCTTCTGTCCGAACACCGCCAGATCCGGCTGGACGAGATTGAACAACTTGCAGACCACGCTGGCGACGCCGTCGAAATGGCCGGGCCGATGCGCACCCTCGAGCGTCTCGGTGATCTGCGGCACGCGCAGGCTCACGCTGTGTTCCGCGCCGAACGGATAGATCGTCGCCACATCCGGTACAAAGAGCAGGTCGCAGCCTTCGTCGGTCAGCGCCGTCTGATCCTGCAGCAAGGTGCGGGGATAGCGCTCGAAATCCTCACCCGGACCGAATTGCGTGGGATTGACGAACACGCTTGCCACCACCCGCTCGGTGCGCGCCCGTGCCAGCTTGATCAGCGACTGGTGGCCCGCATGCAGATTGCCCATGGTCGGCACGAAGCCCACGGTGTGGCCCTTGGAGCGCCAGCCACGGATGGCTGCACGCAGGGCGGGAACATCCTGGACGGTCTGCATGATGCGGCTCGCTGATCAGCTGAAACAGTGCTCGGAGGCCGGGAACGCGCCACTGCGCACGTCCTCGACATAGGCGGCGATGGCCGCCGCCACAGAATCGCGGCCGGCCAGGAAATCCTTGCTGAATTTCGGACGCCTGCCGGGCGTGATCCCCAACATGTCGTGCAGAACCAGCACCTGGCCGTCGCAATGCGGACCAGCGCCGATGCCGATCACCGGAATGGTCACCGCTGCCGTCACGCGTTCTCCGAGCGCGGCCGGCACACCTTCGAGTACCAGCAGATCGGCACCGGCCGACTGCACCGCCAGCGCTTCGGCCAGCACGCGATCGGCAGCAGCCTGTTCACGGCCCTGGATGCGGAAACCGCCGAACTTGTGCACCGACTGCGGAGTCAGCCCGAGGTGCGCGCAGACCGGAATCGCGCGCGCGCTCAGCGCGGCAATCGCCTCCAGCACATGCGTTGCCGCGCCTTCGATCTTCACCATCGCTGCGCCGGCTTCACCGACCAGTCGGGCGCCCGCTTCAAGAGCATGTGCGACATCCCGATCGGCCATGAACGGCAGATCTGCCACCAGCAGTGTGGCCGCAAGCCCGCGCGCCACTGCGGCGGTGTGATAGACCATGTGGTCCAGTGTGACGGGCAGCGTGCTGCGGTGACCCTGGATCACCATGCCCAGAGAGTCGCCGACCAGCGCGACATCCACCCCGGCCGTCTCCAGCTGCCAGGCAAAGCTGGCGTCATAAGCGGTGAGCATCACGATACGCTGTCCCTGCACCTTCATCGCGTGCAGGCCGGGCACGGTGACCGGCTTGCGTTCGGGGACATTGGCGTTCTGTACGTACACGGCAATTCCTGGGCTGATGCGTAGCGGAATGATGATAACGCGGGCGCGAATTATCCAGCGCTTCGCGCCGGCGGCTCAAAGCAGTCTTTCGCAGCCGGCAAGATCCATCCGGGCCAGCCGTTCCGCCACGGTCGGCTGCTGCGGCAGGCACAGGGTTGGCGCCAGATCATGCAATGGCAGCAACACGAATGCACGATCCATCATGCGCGGATGCGGCAGCGTCAGTTGTGCATCGTCGAGCTGCACACCTTCCACGTGCAGCAAGTCCAGATCCAGCGTGCGCGGGCCGTTGCGTTCGGCACGGACCCGACCCGCGCGCTGTTCGAGAACGAGCAGAGCGTCAAGCAGCGCGCGTGGCGTCAGACGGGTATCCAGTTCGACCACTGCATTGACGAATGGCGGCTGCTCCAGCATGCCCCATGGCGGCGTCCGGTAAAGCGATGAGCGGCGCAGCAGGCGGGTATCCGGCAACCGCGCCAGTGCGTCCATCGCGTCGAGCACCTGTTGTCGCGGATTCTCCAGATTGCTGCCAAGCGCCACGTAAGCCAGCGTCACACCGAATCCGACTTGTCGGCAGGCTTGCGGCGACGGCGACGCGGACGCGGCGGCTTGCCGGCAACCAGGGTCGGTGCATGGTCGCTGGCGTAGCTGCCACCGGAAACCGGCAGCGCCGCGGACAGCACGTCCTGCGGCAACTGTTGCGCGTGCGTCCACCACTCGCCCAGCTCGCGCATCGCCGGCGACTCGTCCGCGCGCAGCAGCAGGAAATCGAATGCGGCCCGGAAACGCGGATGCGTCATCAGCCGAAAAACGCGTTTGCGCTGGATCTGCTCGAAGCGCGGCTGCAGCGACCAGATCTCTTCCATGGTGAAGGTGAACCGGCGCGGGATAGCAACACGCTGGCATTGTTCCGCGACCACCTGCGTGGCAGCGCGTGACCAGGCCTCGTTGCTTTCTTGGCCGCGCGCGATCCAGTGGTGCGCCACATCGCGGACCTCGCCCCACAGCAGCACCGCGAAAAGGAATGCCGGCGTCACCGACTTGCCTGCGTGGATGCGCGCATCGGTATTGGCCAGGCCTTGTTCGACCAGCGACCGCAACGCCTCGTCGCCACGCATCAGTGCGCGCGCAGTGGCTGGAAACAGGAATTTCAGCAGTCCGCACTGTTCCAGCATGCGAAAACTTTTCAGCCCGTTGCCGCTGAGAAACATCTTCAGCGATTCGTCGAACAACCGCGCCGGCGCCGCTTCAGCCAGCAACGGACCGACATCCTCGAACGGCGCCATCGCCGCCGCGTCGATGCGCATGTCGAGTTTGGCTGCCAGCCGCGCGGCACGCAGCATGCGCACGGGATCCTCGCGGTAACGAGTGACCGGATCACCGATCAGGCGCAGCGCACGGTCTTCGAGATCCTGCATGCCGCCGACGTAGTCACGAACCGAGAAATCGCTGATGTCGTAATAAAGAGCGTTGACGCGGAAGTCGCGACGGATCGCGTCCTCCTCGATCGAGCCCCAGATGTTGTCACGCAGGATGCGGCCGTCGACGATATGACGATCCCCTTCGGCCCCTTCTTCGCCGAGTCCCCGGAACGTGGCCACCTCGATGATCTCCGGACCGAACACCACGTGCGCCAGGCGGAAGCGCCGCCCGATCAGGCGGCAGTTGCGGAACAGCTTTTTCACCTCGTCGGGCGTGGCGCTGGTGGCAACGTCAAAATCCTTCGGCTGCAGGCCAAGCAGCAGATCGCGTACCGCACCGCCGACCAGAAAGGCGGCGTAACCGGCCTCGTTCAGCCGGTACAGCACCCGCAACGCTGCCTTGCTGATGTTCTTGCGGGAGATGATGTGCTGATCGCGCGGAATGATCCGCAGCGCAGGCGTGGTATCGGTCCTTGTTTCGAGGTTCAAGCGGTGAGAATCCTTGCCGGGCAACGTCGCCCTTGAGTTCGATGGGTCACGGCGCCGCCGCACGGAACCGGCCCGCAAAACATACCTGCGTACCGGCGATATCTGCCGCGGACATCCCGCGCAGAACATTGCCGGATGAGACAATTCCGTTATACTAGCGCGCCTCGCAAGATAACGCTCCCTTCGTCTAGTGGCCCAGGACACTGCCCTCTCAAGGCGGGAACACGAGTTCGAGTCTCGTAGGGAGCACCACTCTTGATTTGCGCGATCGTCTCCGATCCTGCGCTCGGCACAGTGGCCGGCAGCTTGCGGTTCTGCTCCGGCCAGTGGAGCTCGGAAGCGGCCATCGACGGTCGCATTCTTCACAAAAGACAGGTTATCTCATGACCTTTGTCGTCATCGACAACTGCATCAAGTGCAAGTACACCGATTGCGTCGAGGTCTGCCCGGTCGACGCCTTCCACGAAGGCCCCAACTTTCTGGTGATCGATCCGGACGAGTGCATTGACTGCACCTTGTGCGAACCGGAATGCCCGATCAACGCGATCTACCCCGAAGACGATGTGCCGGCTGGCCAGGAAGCGTTCGTCGCGCTCAATGCCGAACTGGCCAAGGGCTGGCCGGTGATCACCGAACGCAAGGACAGTCCCGCCGACGCCAAGGAGTGGGAAGGCAAGCCGGACAAGCTCGAACTCCTGCAGCGCTGAACTCGACACGCACATGAAAATGCCGCCTCGAAGGCGGCGTTTTCGCAATGGCCGTCCAGATGGCTATGGGATGGTCCGATCCTCAACCGCCCATGCTGGTTTTCAGCGCATCGATGACCTTGGCCACTGCCGCCGGATTCCCCTGCGCGCGCACTTCACTGGCATTCGTGCCACTGCTGCCCACGGTAACCACCACCGGGAACATGTTGCCGCTGCCGCCATTGGCGGAATCGGTCTTGTCGTGATGAAACATGCGGCCGAAGAAACCGCGCTTCTTCTGCACGCCATTGGCTGGCACGCTGAGCGTGTAGCTGTGCGCAGCGTCATCGTGGCTTGTCACCTGCCCGATGCTGCCACCCGACAGCGCCTGACCTACGCGGCGATACGAATTGTCGACGCTGTCGGTCATCACGAAGCCGTCGGCGATCTGCCCGCTGGCGGTACCCACGCTCGCGGTGGCACCGTTGGCGGTCGGCTGATTCGCGCCCGGCGGCGGGATCTCCAGCGCGTCGCTGGTCGACGGACGGTCCAGTCCTGGCGGAATCTCCAGCGGCGCCTGCTGCTGGGCGGTGTCCCACGACTTGTGCGAACGGAACATGCCGCAGCCGGAAAGCAGCAGGCCCGCGAAGGCCAGTGCCGGCAGAGTCGCGAGGAGTGAAATTTTCTTCATGTAAGTCGGATTCCGTAAGTAAGTCAGTCAACCGTCAAACGGTTGCAGGCGCCAAGGATGCCAGACTGGACAGCGCTTGGTGTAGTCGGGCGCGATCCGGACCGTCGTTCAATTCAACCAGTGGCAGCCTCGGAAGCGCCGAGCCCAGCCCCAGCATGGGCAATCCGGCCTTGACCGCGGTCGGGTTCGGCGCGCAGTCCAGCGCCTGTACCAGCGGTTCCAGCGCAGCCTGCCAACGCGCCGTGACCGCCTGGTCGCCGCTCACCGCTGCGTCGCACAGCGCGCGAAATGCGTGTGGCACCAGGTTCGCCACCACCGAAATGGTGCCGCCCGCACCGGCCAGCATGGCCGTGGCCGCGCTGCTGTCGTCACCGGACAGATAGACGAAATCTTCGCGCACAAGTTCCGCCAGCGCCGAAATTCGTTCATGGTCGCTGCGCGCCTCCTTGATCCCGATGATCGCCGGGTGCTCGCGCAAGCGGGCAACCGTCTCCGGCAGCAGGTCCGAACCGGTGCGCGCCGGCACGTTGTACAGCAGTACCGGCAACCCGCCGTGTTCCGCCACCTCAAGATAGTGCCGCAGCAGTCCCTGCTGGGTCGGGCGCACGTAATAAGGCACCACCACCAATGCCGCGTCCGCACCGAGCGCTCCGGCGCGTCGGGTAAGCTCGACTGTCTTGCGAGTTCCGGCCTCGCCCGTGCCGGCGATCACCGGCACGCGCCCGGCAACCCGGTCGACGGCGAAGGTCAGCAAGCGGTCGAATTCCTCCGGCTCCAGCATGTGGGCTTCGCCGGTCGAACCGGCAACCACCAGTGCCTGCGTCCCTCCATTCAGCTGATGGTCGAGCAGCCGGCCGAAGGCCGGCAGATCGAGTGCGCCATTGGCCTGGAAGGGAGTGGCCAGCGCACAGATGCTTCCGCGAATGTTCAAGCAACGATCCCGCCTCAGAGCAAGTTCTGCATGTTACTTGCCGCCTCGCGAGCCGGGCAAGTAAGCTCGACCGGAGTAGTCTCGAGAATCCGCGTCGGGCGGAATGACGCAACAGGCAGGTTCTTTTGAAATCTTCGTCCATTTCCTCTCCCGCGACGGCGCGCGCGGGCAACGACAACCAACTGCTGATCCAGGCGCTGACGCCAGCGACCAAGTCGCCGTTGCTGGCGCTGGCCAAGCGCATCGCCGATGCCGGCTGCAACCTTTCCGAATCGCGCGTGTCGACGATCGGCACGGAGATTTCGCTGATGCTGCTGGCGAGCGGCGCCTGGGACGCGCTGGCCAAGCTCGAAACCGCGCTGACCAAGCTGGCACGGGACGAAAGCCTCCGGCTGGTGCATTACCGCACCGGCCTGCGCGAAAACAGCTCGCACCTGCTGCCCTATCTGGTGGAAGTGGTGGCGGCGGATCGCCCCGGCATCGTGGCGCGGATCGTCGAATTCTTCACCCAGCACGGGATCAGCGTGGAGCAGCTCAACTCCACCCGCTACCAGGCCATGCAGACCGGTGCAGACATGTTCCAGGCGCAATTCACGATCGGCATACCTGCGGAGATTCACATTGCCGCATTGCGCGATGATTTTCTCGAACTATGCGACGGCCTGAATCTGGACGCCATCATGGACCCGGTGAAATTCTGAGCATCGCGCGAGCGGGGCATTCTGGCAAGGACTGTCGTCGGCCCGTCCGCTCGCGCTAGTCTTGGTCACGGATTACCGAGGAACGTGGCATTGCAGCTTGTGTATCGAACCGCGCCGAACCCCTCTTGCGCATCATCCGCAGCGTCGACCGTCCTTGCGTCTCCAGCATTTTTCCTTCTTTCCCATGCGCGGCGACACGTCGCTGCGCAGGAGTAGCCATGCCCGACGTTGGCAAGAAAGTCCCTTCCCTCAAAGGCCGTGTCGCCGACGGCAGCGAACTGAAACTCGCCGATCTCAGGGGCCAATGGGTCGTTGTTTATTTCTACCCGAAAGACAGCACACCCGGATGCACGACCGAAGCCGGTGACTTCCGCGATCTCTACACTGCCTTTCGCAACCACAACGCGCAGGTCGTCGGCGTATCGCGCGATTCGCAAAAATCCCATGCGAACTTTGCCAACAAGCAGGCACTGCCGTTTCCGCTGATTGCCGATACGGACGAAGCCTGGTGCCAGGCTTTCAATGTGATCCACGAGAAGGTGCTGTACGGCAAACGCCATCTGGGCGTGGTCCGCAGCAGCTTCCTGATCGACCCGGACGGCAAGCTCCGCCAGGAATGGCGCGGCGTGAAAGTCGCCGGCCACGCGCAAGCCGTGCTCGACGCCATTTCCGCCGGGTGATCGATATCGTGCCCATCACCTTCGGCCGCGAGAGATGCCGGCGGAAGGCTGGCATGTCACGCACAGCGTGCCTTCGCGCGATGACCCGTTCGTCGCGCTTCCATTTTCCACCACCCACCAGCGAGGACACTTCCGCATGACCGGAAGCAAGCGCATCTACGCTCTCGATACCAACGTCCTGCTGCATGACCCAACCTCGCTGTTCCGCTTCGAGGAACACGACGTCTTCATCCCGATGACGGTACTGGAGGAGCTCGACGAAAAGAAAAAGGGTGCGTCCGAAGTTTCGCGCAACGGTCGTCAGGTCAGCCGATTCCTCAATGAACTGATCGAGAGCGGCAAGAACAATGATCTGAGCGATGGTCTGGAGTTGAGCAATCCGCACGGCATCAAGCTGCGGCGCGGCGCTTCGGTGGGCCGGCTGTATTTCCAGCAGCGCACCACCAGCAATGGCCACGCCAAGGCGGACAACCAGATCCTCGCAGCGGTGATCGATCTGCGCGACCAGCATCCTGATCGCGCGGTGATTCTGGTTACCAAGGACATTAACCTTAGGATCAAGTCGAGCATCGCCGGCATTGTCGCGGAAGACTACGAGAACGATCGTGCGCTCGACGATTTCGCCCTGCTCTATACCGGTTCCGCGGAGCTGCCGGAGAATTTCTGGGACCTCCATCCGGAAGTCCATTCGTGGACCGAGCGCGGCCGCACCTTCTACAAGGTGGATCGGCACGAAGACGAGGCGTGGTATCCGAACGAATGCCTGTTTCTGCCCGGCGAAAACAACATCGAGCTGCGCGTGCTGCATCTGGAGGAGACCAGTGCGACGCTGGTGCTGCTGGATGACCATTCGCATGCCAACCATCACGTGTGGGGCATCGGCGCACGCAACCGCGAACAGAATTTCGCGCTCAATGCATTGATGGATCCGGATGTCGATTTCGTCACCCTGCTGGGCAACGCCGGCACCGGCAAGACCCTGCTGGCGCTGGCCGCCGGCCTTGCCCAGGTGATGGACCAGCAACGCTATCGCGAGATCATCATGACCCGCGCGACCGTCTCTGTCGGCGAGGACATCGGCTTCCTGCCCGGCACCGAGGAAGAGAAAATGACGCCCTGGATGGGCGCGCTCACCGACAACCTCGAGGTGCTGGCCAATCCGGAGGAAGGCGGCAGCTGGGGCCGTCAGGCCACCAACGACCTGCTTGCCTCGCGCATCAAGATCCGCTCGCTCAATTTCATGCGTGGGCGGACCTTCCTGTCGCGTTACCTGATCATCGACGAGGCGCAGAACCTCACGCCGAAGCAGATGAAAACCCTGATCACCCGTGCCGGACCGGGCACCAAGATCGTGTGCCTGGGAAATGTCGAGCAGATCGACACACCCTATCTCACCGAAACCACCTCCGGCCTCACCTACGCGGTCGACCGCTTCAAGCAGTGGGAGCATTCGGCGCATATCACCCTGCGCCGCGGCGAACGCTCGCGACTGGCGGATTTTGCGGCGGAAGTCCTGTAGGACGAAAGACGGTGCGTTCGGCATGGATTTTTGACCCATGTCGCGCGCACGGTCACCGCTGTCACAGCGATCTTCCGACGCGTCCGTGCACGCCCAGCCTTCAGCCATGGCGAGTTAGAATGATCACTGATCTGCCTTCCCCGGTTGCGACTGCCCGATGATTCCCCGCCTCGTGCTGCTGGCTCTGTTGCTGTTCTTCGTGCTGTGCGTGCTGCTGGTGCATCTGCGTGGACGGACACGGCTGCGCTTCGACCGGCAACTGGTGGACCATTCGGCAATCTTCGCCCCGTACAACCTGCTGATGTACGCCTTTTCGGCGGTGCCGGCGCGGCCGATTCTCGATCGCAGCGGCTTCCCCCAGCTCGACCTGCTGCAGGCAAACTGGCAGACCATCCGCGATGAGGCGTCGCATCTCTTCGACGAGGGTTTCATCCGCGCGGCGGAAAAACACAACGATGCCAGCTTCAACAGTTTCTTCAAGCAGGGCTGGAAGCGCTTCTATCTGAAGTGGTACGGCGAACCGCTTGTCTCAGCCGAGACCTTGTGCCCGCGCACGGTAGCGTTGTTGAAGTCGATCCCCAGCGTGAAGGCGGCGATGTTCGCGCTGCTGCCGCCGGGCAGCAAGCTCAATCCACATCGTGATCCGTTCGCCGGCTCGCTGCGCTATCACCTGGGGCTGATCACGCCCAACTCGCGCGATTGCCGCATCTTCGTCGACGGCGAGGAGCACGCGTGGGGCAATGGCAAGGACGTGGTGTTCGACGAGACCTATGTGCACTGGGCCGAGAACAAGACCGACCAGACCCGCGTGATTCTCTTCGCCGATATCGAGCGACCGCTGCGCACGCAATGGATGAGCGCGATCAATCATCGCGTCGGCGCCTTCATGGGCCGGATCACCGCCTCGCCCAACACCGAAGGCGAAACGGAGAAGACCGGTTTCGTGAACCGGATATTCGCGCTCGGCCAGAGCAAGTCGGGGGACACGTTCAAGGCCCGCTTCAAGAACCGTCACAAGAAGCTCTACAAGGCGTGCAAGTACGTCGGCATCGTGCTGATGATCTGGCTGATCTTTCTGGCGCCGTGGCCGCTGTTCCGCTGAGCCACCTCCCGCGGACTGGTCACGTCGCGGCCGCCTCGCGCGTCCTTCAAGAGCAGCCCTTGATGGAGACTCCGATGGACTCCCGTACCGCCCTGTTCCAGCAGCACCGTCCCCGCCTGTTCGGTCTTGCCTACCGCATGCTCGGCACGCCTGCCGATGCCGAAGATGTGCTGCACGATACCTGGCTGCGCTGGCACGCGCAGGATACCGATGCGCTGGACGATGCCGAGGCGTGGCTGGTGACTGTCACCACGCGGTTGTCGCTGGATCGGCTGCGTCGCGCCAAGACCGAACGAGCGCATTACCCTGGCCCGTGGCTGCCGGAACCGCTGATCGCCGAATCCGAACAGCCGGAAGCGCAACTGGAGCGATCCGAAAGCCTCACCCTCACGTTCCTGCTATTGCTCGAACGGCTGAGCGCCGAGGAACGCGCCGCCTTCCTGCTGCACGAAGTGTTCGACTATAGCCATGCCGAAGCCGCGCAGATTCTGGATATCAGCGAAGACGCCTGCCGCCAGCGCGTGCATCGCGCCCGCACCCGATTGCGCGAGAATCGTCCGCGCTTCAGCGTCAACCGGCAGACGCAGCAACGCATGCTGCAGCGATTCGCCGCGGTTCTGCAGCACCCCACGCACGATTCGTTGCGCGCGCTGTTTGCGGAGGACGTGATCCATATCGCAGATGGGGGCGGTGTGGTGCAGGCAACGCTGCGGCCACTGCAGGGCGCCGACCGCCTGGCCCGGCTGTACATGCAGATCACGCATCAGACGCGTGGTCAGCCACTGCGCAACAGCATGTTCACGCTCAATGGCGAGCCGGCCTTGTTGACGTGGCTGGGCGACACTCTGCTGACCGCCCTGTGGGTCGAATGCGATGGCGATCATATCGTCGCGATGCACGCCTTGCGGCATCCGGAGAAACTGGCGCGACTGGCGAAAGCGGCGATTGGGAGTTCCTTCAATGCTACCGACGCTGTCACGAATCCGGGCGCCGGCACGTCCTTGCATTGAACGGCCGATCCGGCCGCACAACCCAAGGAGAGCCCCATGCCCCGTTTCAATCCCCTCAGCCACCAGAAAGCCATCAAGCCGCTGCTGGACCTGAGTGCCTACGTCAAGGCGAGCGGCATCGAGCACAGCCTGATCGAGCTGATTCTGATGCGCGTCTCGCAGCTCAATGGCTGCGCTTATTGTCTGGACATGCACAGCAAGGACGCCCGCGCCGCGGGCGAAACCGAGCAGCGTCTGTATCTGCTGCAGGCGTGGCGCGAAGCGCCGTTCTACAGCACGCGCGAGCGCGCAGCCCTGGCCTGGGCCGAGGCAGTGACCCATCTCGATCCCATTCACGGCGTGCCCGATGAGGTCTACGAGCAAGCCCGTGCCGAGTTCAGCGAAGAGGAGCTGATCGACCTGAACATGGCGGTCATCCTGATCAACAGCTGGAACCGAATCGCCATACCGTCACGCGCCGATGTGGGCAGTTACAAACCTTCGAAGGCCTGAGCAAACCAGAAGAGACAATCAGCGATGAGCAGCGCGGAGCCTTTGCTCCGCGTCGTTCTTGTATTGGCTAGCCCGCACGACGTGCGAATCGGCCGGATCGCACGCCACCGATGCACGCCACCGTACGATTCCGCCGGCTCGGACGAAGCGCAAAGCCTCTGCGACCATGCTTGACCTTTCTTCCATCAAAAGGGCTGTTCGACATGGCGCTGCGCTTCCTCAAAATTCTCTCGGGCGCCCTGCTCGCCTTCGTCCTCATCGTGGCCCTCTGGGCCGCCACGGCCGGCAAAAACCTGTTGCGCCTGGCCACCCATTCGGTGAGTCATTCACTCTGCACGGCGGCGTTCATCTCCCATCTCGATCCCGCCCGGATGTACGCCGAGGAGCAGCTGCCGAACATGCGCTCCATCGCCTGGGCGCTGCGTTATCGGGTCGATCGCAACCACCATGAGGTGACCGCTTCCCTGTTGGGAGCATTCGGGGCCAGGGCGGTGTATCGCGATGGTCTCGGTTGCCTGCTGGTGGATGGTGGCGAACCGGTTCCCGAAGCTGCCGGTTTCAAGCCGACGCCGATCAGCGGTGGATTCGATCCGGCGCACGTGGTCGAATCCGCCGATTCGGCCATTCGGCAGGCGCTGGATGCCGCCTTTGCCGAGCCGGATCTGGACCACCCGCGCCTGACCAAGGAGCTGGTGGTGCTGCACGACGGCAAGCTGATCGCCGAGCGCTATGCACCCGGCTACGGTCCGCAGACGGCGATCTGGGTCCACTCGGTTTCCAAGTCGATCACCCATGCACTGATTGGCATCCTGGTACGCCAGGGCAAATTGCGGGTGGATCAGCCCGCCCCGGTTGCCGAGTGGCAATCATCATCCGATCCACGCCGCGCGATCACCGTTGATCAGCTGTTGCGGATGGACAGCGGCCTGCCGTTCGATGAGGCCGGCGGCCCGCTCAACCTGGCCAATCGCATGTGGTTTGTGGAGCGCAATATCTCGGCCTTCGCCGCGGCCGCGCCGCTCGAGCATGCGCCGGGCACCGTATGGGGCTACAGCAATATCTCGTTCGTGCTGCTGTCGCGCATGGTGCGTGATGCAGCCGGCGGCAACGCCGTCGATGCCGAGCGCTTCGTGCGGCGCGAGCTGTTCGAGCCGCTGGGCATGCGCAACACGGTCATCGAAACCGACATCACCGGCACGCCGATCGGATCCAGTCATGTCTACGCATCGGCGCGCGATCTCGCCCGCTTCGGCCAGCTCTATCTTGATGATGGGGTGGTTGACGGTCATCGGATTCTGCCTCCGGGCTGGGCGGCCTACAGCCATTCGCAAACGCTGAAAACCGGCTACGGCGCCGGCTTCTGGACCAACCTCGTGAATGAAGGCAGCGTGCCGATCTGGGACGCCCCATGGGGTATGCCGCAGCTGCCGAAAGACATGTTCTACGCGCGCGGCGCTTTCGGCCAATACATCGTGATCGTGCCGTCGGAACATCTCGTGGTCGTGCGCCTGGGCGTGACGCTGGACAACAGCACCGGCATGGGCGGCGTGATCGCGAAGATCATCACCGCGCTGCACCATCAGCCACCGCAATCGTCGCGATGAACGCAGCGCATCACGCGGGCGGCGCGACCGCGCCCTTGCGGTAACTGCTGGGCGTCTCGCCGATCTGCCGCTTGAACGCAGCGTTGAAAGTGGATTTGGAAGTGAAGCCGCAGGCGTAAGCGATATCGAGGATGGTGCGTGTGTCGCCGGCATCGGCGAGGCGACCACGCGCTGCATCGACGCGCAGACGATTCACGTAGTCCCAGAACGTGCAGCCGAATCGGCGGTTGATCACTGCCGACACCAAATACTCCGGATAACCGCTGCGCTTGGCCACCTGGCCGATGGTCAACGCGGGCTCCAGATACAGCGCTTCATCGCTGCTCATCAGTTGCGAAAGGCGCGTTTCCACCGCCCCGAAGCGGGTATCGTCTTCAGCGGGAGAAATGATCATCGTCTCCGGTTCGGGCGCGGCCGGCTCGCTCATCACCGGCGGCTGCCCCAGGCTGAACCAGCCGATCACGCAGACCCAGGCTGCGACCATTCCGAACAGCAGGCCGTAGTTGAAGAACGGCAAATAGACCAGCGACTGCACGATGCCGATGCCCCAGATCAACGCCTGGCAGATCGCCATCGCATCCAGCCAGCGCAGCGACAGCCGATCAGCATCGGACCGGTGATCCAGCAGCACACGTCGATAGCGGCGCACCAATACCAGCGCAGCGGCCACATACGAAAGACTGTAGATGAACAACGGCCCGTCGAACCACGCGCCGACCGACCGTTCGCCTGCGATCCAGCGCGCAGACATGGCTTGAATCTGCGCGTGATTCATCAGCAGCACGCGTAGCGAGAGCAGCAGCATCACCACGAAGCCGAGCAGGTGGATACTGTCGCGCCAACGGAACGCACGCGCCTGCGTCAGCGCACGCACGTACAAATAAAACAGGCTGCCGTAGAGAAACGGAAACAGTGCGACGAACCGGTACGCCCTGAACCATTCGGGCGACAGCAGCGACCAGTACGCCGCCTTCGCCGCCAGGTCGACACCGGTCAGTGCCACCCATACGGCCAGGATCCGGTTGGCTTCAGGATTGGCGGAGCGCCGCCATAACGCCAGCGCGAGCAAGGCCGCCTGCGCCGCGGCGGCGGTGTAGACGAAAATCCACAGGGTCATGGGCATGACGGATCGCCATCGGTCCCGCTGAAGTCCCAGTTGCTGCGATGCATTTCGAATGCCCGGTTGCGAACTCGGTGGCGTTGACGACCGATAGAGCCGGAATCCTAGCGAACCAAAAATGAACGGTCCAGCGAGAAGCGCGGCGTAGTCGCGTGTTCTTGCCGAGAACTCCCGATCAGCCGCGCACGCGTTTCACGATCGCGTCGGCGAAGCTGTCGGTGCTGCCGCTGCCGCCCAGGTCGGGAGTGACGTGATCGCGGTCGTTGGCCATGGTGTCCCGAATCGCCTGGCGCAACTGGTTTCCCTTGGACACCATGTCAAGATAATCGAGCATGTCCGCCGCGGCCAGCAGCAGGGCGCAGGGGTTGGCGATGCCCTTGCCGGCGATGTCCGGCGCCGAGCCGTGTACCGCTTCGAAGATCGCCGCGTGCTCGCCGATGTTGTCGCCCGGCGCCAGGCCGAGGCCACCGACCAGACCGGCACACAGGTCCGACAGAATGTCACCGAACAGGTTGGTAGTGACGATCACGTCGAACTGCTCGGGCCGCATCACCAGCTGCATGCAGGTGTTGTCCACGATCATCTCGTTGAACTCGATCTGCGGATACTCCGTGGCGATCTCGCGCGCCACATTGAGGAAGAGTCCGGAACTGGTCTTGAGAATGTTCGCCTTGTGCACGGCGGTGATTTTCTTGCGGCCCTTCTTCAGCGCCATCTCGAACGCATAACGCACGATGCGGCGGCTGCCCTTGCGCGTGTTGCGGATCATCGAGATCGCGGTTTCGCCGTCCTCGGACAGCGTCTGGCCTTCCGACAGATAAGCGCCTTCGGTGTTCTCGCGCACCGTGATGATGTCGATGTTCTCGAAGCGCGCCTTGGTACCCGGAAAGCTGATCGCCGGACGCACGTTGGCATACAGGTCGAAGTGGCGGCGCAGCGTCACGTTGATCGAGGTGAAGCCGCCGCCGATCGGTGTGGTCAGCGGCCCCTTCAGCGCGATCTTGTGCTCGGCGATCTTTTCCAGCGTGACCTTGGGCAGCAGCTCGCCGTGCTTGTCCAGCGCGACCATGCCGGCTTCGACAACTTCATAGTCCAGCCCGCAGTCGAGCGCATCGAGCACGCGCAGCGTGGCACTCATGATCTCCGGGCCGATACCATCGCCCGGGATCACGGCAATTGTCTTGCTCATGGGGAAACTCCTTGAACGTAAACGCGAGCAGCGTGCGTGCAGGCCACCATGCACATGCTGTAAACCGCTCAATTATCGCCGATGCGACGCGGTGCGAACAGGCCAAAGACCTCGGCAAGTGTTGAAAATACCTGCACGCAGCGTTGCGAAAAGCCGCACGTCAAGGAGCGTCGCGCGGCTTCGAGTCCATCACGTGTCAGGCCTGCACGGGTCAGGCGTGGTCGATGCAGTTCGTCGCTTCGCCCGTCGCGCCGGATTCAAGCTGGTCGAGCAGGTCCACCGCGCGGCGCAGGTGCGGAATCACGATCGAGCCGCCCACCACCAGGCCCACGCTGAACACCTCGAAAAATTCATCGCGCCCGACTCCGGCTTCCTTGCACTGGGCGACGTGATAACTGATGCAATCATCGCAACGCAGTACCAGCGAGGCGACCAGGCCCAGCATCTCCTTGGTCTTCACATCCAGCGCGCCGGCCTTGTAGGTCTGCGTGTCGAGTGCGAAGAAACGCCGCACGACCTGGTTGTCCTGCGCCAGAATGCGTTCGTTCATGCGCTGGCGGAACGCAGTGAATTCGGTGAGTTTGTCACTCATGCGGAGGTTTCCAGCAATTGGGTCAGCTTGCCGCTGCGATCGGCCGCCACCAGGTCGTCGTAGCCGCCGACGAGCTGGTCGTTGACGAAAATCTGCGGCACCGTCCGACGTCCACCGCTGCGGGCCAACATGGCGTCGCGCTGCACCGGGTCGGTATCGATGCGTACTTCGTTCCATTCCAGCCCCCTTGATTTGAGCAGGTTCTTGGCCGCCACACAGTACGGGCAGACAGCCGTGGAATAGACCTCGATCTTGGACATCACACACTCCGAAAAAATGTAAAATACCGCTCCCTCAAATGGGGCTCGGCCATCGTTGAATCAAGCGCTGAACCGACGCTGCCGGGAACGGTCACAGTGCTATTGTCCCTCAACCGATGCCCATGCCATCACGACGAGTTCCGCGACAGCTGGCGCCACGGCTGCTGGCGGCCCTGATCACCGCCACGCTGGCCTTCGGCGCTGGGGCGCAGGATGACGTGCGCCTGCCGGACCTGGGCAGTTCGGCCAATGCGCTGATTTCGCCGCAGGAAGCACAGGAATACGGCGCCTCCATGCTGCGCGAAATGCGCGCGCTGGACATGGTGGTGGACGACCCGCTGCTTGATGACTACATCAACGATCTGGGCTATCGGCTGGCCGCCAACTGCGGCAAGCCGAAAGTCCATTTTGCGTTCTTCATCGCCAAGGATCCGGAGATCAACGCATTTGCCGCGCCAGGTGGCTACATCGGAGTGAACTCAGGGCTGATCACCATCACCCAGAACGAGAGCGAGCTGGCCGGCGTGATCGCGCATGAGATCGGCCACATCACCCAGAACCACTTGCAGCGCGCCTTCGAGGACTCGAAGAAGGATGCCCCGCTGATGGCCCTGGTACTACTCGGTGCGATCGCCGCTGGTGCCGGAAGCCACAGCGGCGACGCACCGATGGCCGTGCTGGCCGGTGGCCAGGGTCTGCTGGCGCAGAAGTCGATCAACTTCACCCGTCATGACGAGGTCGAGGCCGATCGGGTCGGCATCCAGACCCTGGCCAACGCCGGATTCGACCCGAACGCCATGGCCAGTTTCTTCGAGCGCATGCAGGATGTGATGAGCGCCGATGCCGGCGGCATCCGTGTCCCCTCGCTGCTGCAGGATCACCCGGTCACCACCGTACGCATCAGTGAAGCCAAGTCACGGGCCGGCACCTTGATTGCCGAGCAGAAATCGCACCCCGCTGGCATCATCTTGCAGAAAGCCCAGTGGGAAAAAAGCACCGCACCGATCGCCTTCGTCAAGGACCCGACGGTATTGAGTCGTCCGCAGGATCACGTCGGGCCGGACAACTGGGCCTTGATGCGCGAACGAGTGCGCGTGCTCGCCGGTGATGCGCCGAAACTGGCCGTCTACTACAGCTCCAATTTCCAGAAGCAGCAGGGTTTCGACACGGTGTCGAATCGCTACGGATACGCGTTGGCGCTCACCCGCAGCGGCCGCGGCGCCAAGGCGATCGACCAGTTGCAGCTGCTGTTGAAGTCGCAGCCAGGCAGCCTGATCCTGAAGCTCGCACTCGCCGATGCACGCCTGCAGGCAGGTCAGCGTGCCGTCGCACTGGCTGCCTACGACGATCTCAACACGCAGTCACCGCGCAACCGGGCGGTCGCACTGGCCTACGCCGATGCGCTGAGCACCGGCGGCGACATCGCCCAGGCCAAGGCGGCCGCGAACCTGCTTCGACCGCTGCTGGACAATGCCAGCGAACCGGAGATCTACAGTTCGTACGCGCGGGCAAGCGACAAGGCTGGCGATCACATACGTTCCGCCGAAGCGTTCGCCGATGCCAGCTATTACTCGGGCCGTCCGTTCGATGCACTGGAGCAGCTCAAGCGTCTGCTCAAGCGCAACGACCTCGACTACTACGCACGGGCACGCATCCAGGGCCGCCTGATCGAGCTGACCCCGCTGGTGATGGAGCTGCAGAAACGCAAGATCAAGACCGACGACAATCCCGACGGACGCCAGCCACTGCGTCAGAACGAGCGCTGCAGCGGACACCTGTGCCTGGGTGTCGGGGCCGCACCTTTCAACCACTGACCGACGACGTTCATGCGCGCCGATCGCCGTCTGCGTGTGCGGCTGTCATCGACACGTAACATGAATCGGTTGCAATATCTCCGTCACAAGCCACCGGTAGACCTTCGCGTGCAAAAACGCATCCTGATCGTTGAAGACGAAGCCTCGATCCGCGAGATGATCGCGTTTGCGTTGCGCAAGGCCGGGATGGATGCCATGCAGGCGGCCGATGCACGCGCCGCCCAGCTGGCGATCGCCGATCAGGTTCCCGACTTGATCCTGCTGGACTGGATGCTGCCCGGCACCAGCGGGCTGGAGCTGGCGCGGCGTCTGCGCAAGGAAGAACTCAGCCGCGAAATACCGATCATCATGCTCACCGCGCGCGGTGAGGAGATGGATCGCGTCAACGGTCTCGAGGCCGGCGTCGACGACTACGTGGTGAAGCCCTTTTCCACGCGCGAGCTGATCGCCAGGATCAAGGCCGTGTTGCGCCGCAGTCAGGGCGACGACGGTTCCGGCATGGTGGAAATGGGTGGCTTGCGCATCGACGGTCCGGCGCACCGCGTGTTTGCCGGCGACGACGCGGTACCGATCGGACCCACTGAATACCGCCTGCTGTACTTTTTCATGACCCATCCCGAGCGCGTCTATTCGCGCACGCAGTTGCTCGACCACGTCTGGGGCGGCAGTGTCTACGTGGAAGAACGCACGGTCGACGTGCACATCCGCCGGCTGCGCAAGACGCTGGAGCCATGGAAGCTCGAGGAAATGGTGCAAACCGTGCGCGGTACCGGCTACCGTTTCTCGATCAGCGTCTGAGTGCGAGTGGCTTGCGGCGACATCGGCATTTGCCGATGCTGAACCAACATTTCGCGTTCGCCCGTATCCTGTCCGCATGACCGAGCCTGCCAAGCGTTCCTGGAAACTGCCCGCCGTGCTCGGCGCCGCGCTGGTGTGCGGCGCTTTCGCAGGGTGGCTGGCACATGGACACGTCGCCAGCGGCGTGGCGCTGGTGGCGATGGCGGAAGTTGCATTCCTGCTGACCCGAATTCGTCATGAAACGCTGCCCATGATGACCGAATCGGCTGCCATCAGCCCCTTGCAGCATGACCGCTTCATGACACGTACCCGCCGAATCGCCTCCAGCCTGCGCGACCTGCGCAACGCCGCCAGTCATCTGCCCGATGCCGTGGTGCTGCTCGACCAGGAGCAGCAGGTGCGCTGGTTCAATCACGCTGCGGAAAACCTGCTGGGCTTGCGTCGGCCACGCGACCGGGGGGTATTCCTGCAGCAGCGCTTCGCCCATTCCGACATGTCTGGATGGTTGCAGGACGGCGCACAGGAGCCGCTCAACGACATCAGTGCACCGGGTGAACCAAACAGCCAGATCAACCTCAGCATGCTTCCGTTCGGACGCCGCCAGCATCTGTTGCTCGCCCGCGACATCAGTCATCTCAACCGGCTGGAACAGATCCGCCGCGACTTCGTTGCCAACGTCTCACACGAATTGCGCACGCCACTGACGGTCATCCACGGCTATCTCGAATTGCTTGATCCGGAGGATGTGCCGGAGCTGGCGCCGGTGCTGGGCGAGATGCGTCTGCAGTCGAAACGGATGGGCCAGATCGTGGAGGATCTGCTCACCCTGTCCCGGCTTGAAACGCAGCACCAGGTCGCCGACGAGCGCGTGCCGATGGCCTCGCTGCTGGCCACCGTGCGCAAGGAGGCCGAAGCGCTCAGCCAGGGCCGGCACCAGATCACGCTCGAATCCACCGCGGAGGCGGATCTGCTCGGCTCGCCGAAGGATCTGCACAGCGCACTGTCGAATCTGGTCAGCAATGCCGTGCGTTACACGCCCGCCGGCGGCAGCATCACGATCCGCTGGCAGCGCACTGCCGAAGGCGCCGTGTATTCGGTCAGCGACACCGGCTTCGGCATTCCGGCGTCGCATCTCGCCCGACTCACCGAGCGGTTCTACCGGATATCCTCCAGCCGCTCGCGCGACAGTGGCGGCACCGGGCTGGGTTTGTCGATCGTCAAGCACGTACTGAACCTGCATCAGGCGCAATTGCGTATCGAGAGTACGCCGGGCATCGGCTCGACTTTCACCTGTCACTTCAATCAGGCGCGTCTGCTCGAACTGGGCGGCAGCGACGAGCGTTGACCGCGATGGCGTTTCCCTGACCCGTCGCATGGGCCAGAATGAAGCATGCGCCAGCCATCGCTCCCACCGACCCCGACCCCTGACCTGCATGCGCCCGGCCTCTATCTGAGCCGCGAGCTGGCCGCGCTGGAATTCAATTTCCGCGTACTGGCGATGTCGCGCGATGGCTCGGTTCCGCTGCTCGAACGATTGCGTTACCTCAGCATCGTGGCGAACAACCTCGACGAATTCTTCGAGGTGCGGGTCGCCATGCTCAAGCACCATCATGCGTTCGGCTCGGCCGCGCCCGGGCCGGACGGAGTGCCTTCGGGTGAGTTGCTGCAGCGCATCCGTCATCGCGTGCTCGACCTGGTGGCCGAACAATACGCGTCGTGGAACGAGCTGGTCGGCTCCGCACTCGATGCGGAAGGCATCCACGTGCTGACCCGCAAGCAATGGACCGTGCGCCAGCGGCGCTGGCTGCAAGGCTACTTCGAACACGAGGTGCTGCCGGTGCTGTCGCCACTGGGGCTGGATCCTGCGCATCCGTTCCCGCGCATTCTCAACAAGACCTTGAACATCGCGGTCGTGCTGAAGGGACGCGATGCGTTCGGGCACGAAGGACACCTGGCGCTGGTGCGTGCGCCCCGTTCGCTGCCGCGGATCATCCGCGTACCGGCCGAGGTCAGCGGCCCGGGCGAGCACTTCGTGTTTCTCGCCGAGTTGCTGCATGCCTTCGCCGACATGATGTTTCCAGGCTTCAAGGTGGTCGGTTCGTATCAGTTCCGGGTGACTCGCAACAGCGAGCTGATCGTCGAGGAGGCCGAAGTCGAGAACCTTGCGCTGGCATTGAGCGAGGAACTGGTCGGCCGCGGCTACGCGCGCCCGGTTCGGCTGGAGATCGCCAACGATTGCCCGAAGGCGATCACCGCGATGCTGATCCACAATTTCCAGCTCGAGGAAACGGACGTCTATCGTTGCGATGGTCCGGTCAACATCATTCGCGCCGGCATGATCTACGACTGGCTGGACCGGCCGGAACTGAAGTTTCCCCGTTTCAATCCGCAGCTGCCGGTGGTGCTGGAAAGTACCCGCAACAAGTTCGACCTGATCAGCCAGCGCGACGTGCTGTTGCATCACCCCTACCAGAGTTTCGCCGCAGTGATCGACCTGCTGCGCCAGGCCACCGTCGATCCAGATGTGCTGGCGATCAAGCAGACGCTGTATCGCGCCGGCGAGGACACGCCGCTGGTCGACCTGCTGGTGGAGGCGGCGCGCCACGGCAAGGACGTGACGGTGGTGATCGAGCTGCGCGCGCGCTTCGACGAGGAGGCGAACATCCGCCTCGCCACCCGCCTGCAGGAGGCAGGGGTGCAGGTGGTATATGGCGTGGTCGGGTTCAAAACCCACGCCAAGATGCTGCTGATCGTGCGCCGCGAGGGCCAACTGCTGCGCCGCTACGTGCATCTTTCCACCGGCAACTATCACCAGATCAACAGCCGCACGTATACCGACATCGGCCTGATGACCGCAAACGAGGAGATCGGCGAAGACCTGCACAAGGTGTTTCAGCAACTCTCGGGGCTGGGGCCGATGATCAAGCTCAAGCGTCTGCTGCATTCGCCGTTCACGCTTTATCCCGGCGTGCTGGCGAAGATCGAACGCGAGACTGCCCATGCACAGGCCGGACGACCGGCGCGCATCGTCGCCAAGCTCAACGCGCTGAACGAGGCGCATGTGATCGAGGCACTCTATCGCGCCTCGCAGGCCGGCGTGGAAATCGACCTGATCGTGCGCGGCGCCTGTACGCTGCGGCCCGGATTGCCGGGTATTTCCGAACGCATCCGGGTGCGTTCGATCATCGGTCGCTTCCTCGAACACAGTCGCGTGTACTGGTTCGCCAATGACGGGGATGCGGAGTTGTATTGCGCCAGCGCCGACTGGATGGAACGCAACCTGATGCGACGTATCGAGGTTGCGTTCCCGATTCTCGATCCTGATCTGGCCAAGCGGGTGTTTGAGGAAACCCTGGCAAGCGGGCTGGACGACAACACGCATGCCTGGTTGCTCGGTGCCGACGGCCGTTATGTTCGCGCCGAGCCCGGCGCCTGTCCGCCGTACAGCGCCCAGCAAAGTCTGCTCGAGCAGTTCCGCGCATGAGCCGGCGTTCCATCAGCCCCGCGAAGGCATGCGAGAATCGTCGTTTCGCAGCAGCGGGAGCGCCGGCGTGAGTCCAGCCGAACAGACACCGATCCGTGATGGCGAATTGATTGCCGCTGTGGACATGGGCTCGAACAGCTTCCACATGGTGGTGGCACGCATGGAACACGGTGAGCCGCGGGTGATCGACCGCTTGCGCGATACCGTGCGCCTGGCCGCTGGCTTGCGCGCCGACGGCTCGCTGGACGCCGAGCGTCGCGCCCGCGCACTGAACTGCCTCGCCCGCTTCGGCCAGCGCATCGCCGGGCTGCCTTCGCTGCGCGTGCGTGCGGTGGCGACCAATACGGTGCGTCGGCTGACGTCCCCACAGATGTTCCTCAGTGCTGCCGAATCGGCGCTCGGCCATCCGATCGAAATCGTTTCCGGACGCGAAGAGGGGCGACTGATCTTTCTCGGCGCGGCGCATGACCTTCCGGCGTCACGTGAGCCGCGTCTGGTCATCGACATCGGCGGCGGCAGCACCGAATTCATCATCGGCCGCGGGCTGGCTCCGCTGCACACCGAGAGCGTGCAGGCCGGCTGCATTGCATCGACGTTGCGTTTTTTCCCCGGCGGCAAGCTGACCCGCAAGCGCTGGCAAAAGGCGCGCAGCGAGATCGGCGTGCTGCTGCAGCAGTTTTCCGAGGATTATCTCGAATCCGGCTGGCAGGATGTCTACGGATCGTCCGGCACCGCCAAGTCGATCGGCGCGGTGGTCCAGGCAATGAAATTTTCCGATGACGGCATCACCCCTGCCTCACTGGCCTCGTTGCGCGACGCGCTGATCGAGCAGGGCCAGGTCGGCCTGCTCAAGCTGCCGGGACTGGCGGAGGATCGCGCACCGATCATCGCGGGCGGAGTGGTGATTCTCGAGGCCGCTTTCGCCGCGCTCGGCATCCAGCGCATGCACGTCTGCGAAAGTTCGATGCGCGAAGGGCTGCTGTGGGACTTGCTCGGTCGCGCCGGTGGCAGCGATCCGCGCACTGCAAGTATCGATGCGCTGGCGGCACGCTACGGCGTGGATCGCGCGCAGGCGCGACGGGTGGAATCGACCGCGCTGCTGTTGTTCGACCAGGTCGCCCCCTCGTGGAAGCTGGATGCCGATGCGCGCGAATGGCTGTCATGGGCATCGCGCGTACACGAAATCGGCCTGGCCATCGCGCATAGCCAGCATCATCATCATGGTGCCTATATTCTTCGCCACGCCGACCTCGCCGGCTTTTCGCGACAGGAGCAGCAGCTGCTGGCCGCCGTGATCGAGATGCATCGACGCAAGCCGGACCGGAGCGTGATTGCCGCGCTGCCCCAGCGCTATCGCCAGCTTGCCCGCTATATCACGGCGCTGCTGCGGCTGGCGGTCCTGTTCCGGCGTGCACGGCGCGCAGAATCGCTGCCGTCGATGCGACTGGGCGCCAACAGCAAGACACTGCGGCTGAAGTTGCCGGTGGCATGGTTCGAACAGCACCCGCTTAGCGAATCGGACCTGCAACAGGAACAATCGCCGATGGCCGAACTGGGCCTGAAGCTGGAGTTGTCCAGTAGCTGATCCGCTGAAACCGCAATCAGCCATGCCGCGTCATGGCCGCGTATCATGGGTGCACACCCCGACTCTTCGATGCCCATGTTCAAATTCCTGCTCGCCACACTGTTCCTGATCCTGCCGCTGAGCGCTGCGGCACAAGCTGCCAAGCCGGCGCCACCGGCCACGCCCTCGCCGCAGGTGCTGCTGACGACCTCGCAGGGCGACATCACGCTGGAGCTCTACCCGGACAAGGCGCCGAAGAGCGTGGCCAATTTCCTGCAGTACGTGCGTGACGGTTTTTACGACGGCACCTTGCTGCATCGTTCGATCCCCGGTTATCTGCTGCAGGGCGGCCTGTATACGCGCGACCTGCAGCCCAAGCGCACGCGCTCGGCTGTACCCAGCGAAGCCGACAACGGCTTGTCCAATCTGCGCGGCACGCTCGCCGTCGCCCGCGGCGCCGATCCCAGTTCGGGCACAGCACAATTCTTTTTCAACCTGGTCGACAATCACCGGCTGGATTTCGTCGGCAACCAGAGCGGCCTGACCTGGGGTTACACCGTATTCGGCAAGGTGATCAAGGGCATGGATGTGATCGACAAGATTGTCGCGTTGCCGACGCGCGCGCTCGGTCCGTTCGCAGGCGACGTGCCGAATCCACTGGTGCTGATCGAAAGCGCTCACGTGGTCGGCGAGCAGGCGCCCGCTGTGGCAACGACCAAGAGAACACCCGCAGCAGCGGCGCGGGTCGCCCCGGCACCGCCCAGGCACGACAGGAAGAAACCCGCCAAGCAGCCTGCCGGCAAGGGCTGATCGTCACCATGGCCACACTGTTCATTGCCGACCTGCATCTCGATCCTGGCCGTCCGCAGATCACCACACTGTTCGAGACGTATCTCGCCAGCGACGAGGTTCGCCAAGCCGACGCGCTGTACATTCTCGGCGACTTGGTCGAAGCCTGGGTCGGCGACGACGATGACGCCGAGCTTCCGCAACGCATCGCCGAGGCCATCCGCGCAGTGCGTGATGCCGGCGTGCCGGTGTACTTCATGGTCGGCAATCGCGATTTCCTGCTCGGCGAATCGTACGCTGCACGCGCCGGCATGATCCTGCTTGACGATGGCACCGTCCACGACATCCAGGGTCGTCCGACCCTGCTGATGCATGGCGATGTGCTGTGCACGGACGATGTCGCCTACCAGGCGGTTCGCCAACAGGTACGCAATCCTCAATGGCAGGCGCAGATCCTGTCGATGCCGCTGGAAGCACGCCGCGCGTTCGCCGCACAGGCTCGCGAAGAAAGCCGCAAGCACACCGGCAGCACGATCGAAAGCATCATGGACGTGAACACCGATGCCGTCATTGAAACCATGCAAAAAGCCGGTGTTGCGCGCCTGATTCACGGACATACCCATCGGCCCGCGATTCATGCCTTCGAGATCGACGTGAAGGCGGCCGAACGTATCGTGCTCGGCGACTGGTATGAACATGGTTCAGTGCTGCGGGTAACCGCCGAAGGCATCGAACTGAGCGGTTTGGCGGTGGCGTGATCGCACTCCCCGCTTAGGGCTGTTTTTTACCGTTGCCTTGCTGGATCGACATCCGGTCCCGGCAGATCCAGCCGCCAGTCCATGCACTGGCCATGTCGAGGTCGCCCGGGTACGGGTTCGCGTCCTTCGGCATGCCTCGTTCCCGGGCGTAATGTCCCTCGACCCATGCCTGCAACGGATAGCGCAGGGATGCGCGCGCGCACGCTTTTGTCTGCGACCTGCTTTTACGAAGCAACGATGCGCGCAGGTGCGTTGGCACGATCGTAGCTCCCCAGCGGAATCACGGCCTTGGCGTCATGCATCTCGATGGATACCGGCCGGCGACTGCGCGTGTACTCGTCGCGCGCAACCGTGCGTGCAAGCTCGATGGCCGGACCCAGCTGCATGTCCTTGAACAGTGCGAAACCCATCCGGCATATCGCCCATTGGCCGCCCTGGATCTGCTTGACCGTGTACACCACCATGCGCGGCACTCATTCGAAAGAGAGTTGCCCTGCTTGGTCGTTCTACCTGACGTTCCGATGTCAGCGCTGCCAGACGTCCAGTCAGTTGGTCCAGACTCACGGGGCCTGCGCAGAGTGCCGGCTGCGGCGCATGGCTGGAACCAGCCGTATGCTCCGACACGTGTAGGGTTTGTCTTGTCCGCGATGTTCAAGACGCAAAGAAACTGCCGCAGACAGCACCTCGAGCGACAGAATTCACCGCGTCGACAAGCAACGAAGAAACACGAAATCGGTGGGCTGCGCGAACCCCTGCGGAACCTCACTCTCCTCCCGACCTGTACGCTTCAAGGTCAGCCATCCTGCCGACTAGCGTGGCTCGAGCGGCGGACCGAAAGGTTGCGCCAGATACGCAAAACGCCCCATGAGGGGCGTTTTGCGTATCTGGCGGTGCTACGAGTCAGCAGCGAACATGTCTCACGCCCTCCTTTCCCTGCTTTCAGGGAAAAGAACAGGGAATCTTGCGAAAACCAGGCGATCGGATCATTGCTCTGACTCTGAATGCTGCTGTGGGCCGGCGTCCGGCTGAAAAATTCCCTGAGCCTTAATGCAGGGAAGATAAACGCTTGAACACGGAATTTGATTCCGGCAAACAGAGAATGCTGGCTAGCTGTCCACGGGAGTTCCTACGCAAAAGTGGACACCGGTTGGTTAGCCGATGCTCTGCGGCGGTTTTGCGGCTTTTGTCATCTCGGGTGATGACCCAAGAGCAGCACGCATCAACCCTCGCCCGCGCCCTGCTGCATGCTTTCAGGATGGGCGGGACTGACCATCAGGAAAGTCGCCTTGACCAGCCATCCAGAGAGACGCTGCGGCACGCCGCTGATATGGAACGGACAGCTCACGCTGCGGCCCGAGGTCGATGACGTCGTGCCGGTGCTGAAAGCTCAGGGTTAAGCCGCTGTGCCGAGCTGGCGGCGTGACAATCGCTGGAAGCTGTGGACGCAGGAAGGTGACATCCCCAGCGGGCCCAGTGAGACTTTGCTTCGCGCGAGGAAGCCCTAGGGGCCGGGCGTGCCTGGCGCGACGATCACAGGAAGTGATTTAACTTCCTACGTCCCGGAAGTAGTCCCGGCCAAATGCAACGACGCCAGACCTAACCCTGAGCTTTGTGCAGGCCATCGCGCCGGAAAAACTCGAGCAGATCCGGCTGCACCTGCAACGTCAACATGCCTATGGCTCCGCCCGCTTCCGCGCTGCCATCGAAACCCAACTCGGGCGGCGCGCTGTGAATCGCCCAGGGTTTCCTAGACATCTCAAGGCCATGGAAAATGGTCTTTTT
>JBDTZX010000496.1:0-11865 GCA_040004895.1 Rhodanobacter sp.
TGCGCTTGCCGAAGGCACGGCCGCTGAAATAGGCGCCGATGTCGGCGCACCAGACGATGACCAGCGCGAGCAGTGTCCACCAGTGGCCATGCGGAACCCGACCATGAATGGCGAGCAGGGCGATCCAGGCTGGAAAGATCACCAGCGCACCGGCAAGCAGCTTCAGTGCGCGGTTCTCGCCGGTCGGCGCGGCGGCGAACGCGAAGTGGCGCAGCCACAGGCAGGCCAGCAGCCACCAGATGACACCTGCCACCAAAAGCAGCGGGGTCAGCACGGTGGCATGCCACTGCCACAGCAGCGCAAAGATGACCGCCGCAACGATCAGCAACATGCCACGCGCCATCAGACTTTTCAGGCCACCGAGTTGCGACCATTCCCACAGCGCCCCAAGGAAGGTCGCTGCGCAGATCAGCGCGAATACCGCAGTGTCCGGAAGCAGGATGATCAATAACGCCAGCGGCACCAGGACCAGGGCGGTAAGAACGCGCTGTAGCAGCATGGGAATCCTCAGGCAGTGGTGGCGACTTGTTCGCCGGTGCGGCCGAAACGGCGCTCGCGGCGTGCATAGTCCTGGATGGCGCGGCCCAGGCAAGCCTGGTCGAAGTCTGGCCACAGGGTGTCGGTGAAATAGAACTCGGCGTAGGCAGCCTGCCACAACAGGAAGTTGCTGATGCGATATTCGCCACCGGTGCGGATGAAAAGGTCAAGCGGCGGCAGTTCGGCCAGGTTCATCCACCGGTTCATCCGGGTCTCGTCGATCTCGTCGATCCGCAGGTCGCCGCGAGCCACCGCTTCGGCGGCCTGCCGGGCGGCCTGCACGATGTCCCAGCGCCCGCCATAGTTCACCGCGATGTTCACCTGCAGCTTGTCGTTGCCGGCCGTGCGAATCATCGACGCCTGCATGCGCCGCCGCAGCGGTTCGTCGAATGCCTCGAGGTCGCCGATGAAACGCAGTCGCACGCCATGACCATGCAGTTCATCGACTTCCTTGTCCAGCGCACGCACGAACAACTCCATCAGTGCGCCCACTTCGTCCTGCGGCCGCTGCCAGTTCTCGCTGGAGAAGGCGAACAGCGTCAGTGCCTGCACCCCTTCGCGCAGGCACGCCTCGATCACTTCGCGTACGGCCTTGCGGCCAGCGTTGTGCCCGAAGCTGCGCGGCCGGTGACGCGCTCGCGCCCAGCGACCGTTGCCGTCCATCACGATGGCGACATGGCGCGGAACTGCTGCAGCCTCGGCGCCGGACATGCGAAGTGCGACGGCGCTCAGAGCGCCATCAACTCCTCTTCCTTCGCTTTCACCACCGCGTCGATGTCCTTGACGGCACGATCGGTGAGCTTCTGGATCTCGTCGTCGACGCGGCGGTCCTCGTCTTCGGTGATCAGCTTTTCCTTGAGCAGATCCTTGACCTGTTGCAGCGCATCGCGACGCACGTTGCGGATCGCGATCTTCGCGTTTTCCCCTTCATGGCCGACGTGCCTGGCCAGTTCCCGCCGGCGCTCTTCGGTCAGCGGCGGCATGTTGAGGCGGATGACGGTGCCGGCGGTGTTCGGCGTGATGCCGAGATCCGAGGCCATCAAGGCCTTCTCGATCGGCGCCACCATGGTCTTTTCCCACGGCGTGACGAGGATCGTGCGGGCATCGGCCAGCGACACCGAGGCGACCTGGGTCAGTGGCATGTCCGCGCCGTAGTAGGAGACCTTGATGTTGTCGACCAGCGACGTGCTGGCGCGGCCGGTGCGTACGCGGGTCAGGTCGTGCTTGAGCGAATCGATGCTCTTGCCCATGCGGGTCTGGGCATCGTTCTTGATGTCATTGAGCATGTGGCGTTTCCCGGTGAATCCGACAAGCCGGCGATTATAGCAGCGCGTCCGTAACGGTCGGCGCGAGTCAGTCGGCGCTGACCAGGGTGCCGATCGCTTCGCCGTGCATGATCCGCATCAGGTTGCCCGGCACGGTCATGTCGTAGATGCGCATCGGCATCCGGTCGTCGCGGCACAGCGCGATCGCGGCTGTATCCATCACGGCCAGCTTGCGTTCGATCACTTCGTCGTAGCTGAGCCGCTCGTAGCGCGTTGCAGCGGGATCCTTGGCCGGGTCCGCGGTATAGATGCCGTCGACCTTGGTGGCTTTCAGCAGTACGTCGGCGCCCATTTCTACCGCGCGCAGCGCAGCGGCCGAGTCGGTGGTGAAGAACGGATTGCCGATACCGGCGGCGAACAGCACGATGCGGCCTTTCTCGATGTGCCGGATGGCGCGTCGACGAATGAAGTCCTCGGCCACATCGTGGATCGGCAGGGCGCTCATCACCCGCGCGAAGCCGCCGCGCTTCTCGATTGCATCCTGCATCGCGAGCGCATTGATCACCGTGGCCAGCATGCCCATGTGGTCGCCGGTCACGCGGTCCATGCCGGCAGCGGCGAGTCCGGCGCCGCGAAAGATGTTGCCGCCGCCGATGACCACGCCGATCTGGATGCCGGCGCGCTGGACTTCGATGATCTCCTCGGCGAGCCGGCCGATCATCTTCGGGTCGATGCCGTAGTCGGCTTCGCCCATCAATGCTTCGCCGGAGAGCTTGAGCAGGATGCGTCGATACTTGTGCTGGTCGCTCATGAGATCTCCGGATTGTGTGCAGCAAACCGGCGCATTGTAGCGGACAGCAGGGCCGAGGAACGAGTGGCGAGGCGGACAAAAGGGGCGAGTAGCGAGGGCGTGAATCAAGCTCCATCGCAGTGACATTCTTGAAGCTCGACGGAGTACAGCCTGTGGCGCCGTCGCGAATCGCCCCTCGCCCTCGTGATTTTTCCCGCAAAACAAAAAAAGGCCACGGTTTCCCGTGGCCTTTTTCGTGCAGCCGGACGTAGCGTCTTACGCCAGACCTGCCTGTTTCATCACTTCGGCGTGGAAATCCTCTTCCACTTTCTCGATGCCTTCGCCGACGGCCAGACGGGCCACCGAAATCACGTCCGCGCCTTCCTTCTTCAGCGCGTCGGCCACCGTCACATTGGTGTCAAGCACGTAGGGCTGGCCGAGCAGGGTGACTTCGGAAACGATCTTGTGGACTTTGCCCGCGATGATCTTCTCGAGGATTTCGGCTGGCTTGGCCTTTTCCTTGTCGGACATCTGGCTCAGCGCGATGTCTTTTTCCTTGGCCAGGAATTCGGCCGGGACGTCCTCGGCACGGATGTGTGCCGGGTTCATCGCGGCGACATGCATGGCGATGCCCCTGGCCAGATCCCCGGAGCCGCCCTTGAGTGCCACCAGCACGCCGATGCGGCCGCCGTGTACGTAACTGCCGATGGTGCCGTCGCTCTGAACGCGCGCCATGCGGCGCACGTCGATCTTCTCGCCGATCGTGGCGATCAGTGTCTTGGCGGCGTCCTCGACGGTGCCGTCGCCCGGATAGGCGGCAGCCTTCAGCGCATCGATGTCGGCAACGCCGGAATTCAGCGCCACGTCGGCGACGGTGTCGCTGAATTTCAGGAAGCTGGCGTCCTTGCCGACGAAGTCCGTTTCGCAATTGACTTCGACCAGCACGGCCTTGCCGGCGCTCTGTGCCGCAACGATGCGGCCTTCGGCGGCGACGCGACTGGCCTTCTTGTCGGCCTTGGCCAGGCCAGACTTGCGCAGCCATTCCATGGCGCTGTCGATCTCGCCGCTGTTCTCGACCAGCGCCTTCTTGCATTCCATCATGCCGGCGCCGGAACGCTCGCGCAGTTCCTTGACCAGTTGGGCGGAAATATTGCTCATCGTCAGTCCTCTGAATTTCTTGGTGGCGCGGTGGCAGTCCGACTGCCATCGCGCGTTATCGCCTTGATCCGACGGTATCGCCGTCGTTGCGCTTACTTGGCGGCGGGCGCGCCGTCGTTGCGCGGCGCGCGAGCGGCGCCATCACGACCGCCGTCACGGCGCGGTACGCCAGCACCCTTCTTGGGGGCGGCATCGCGACGCGGAGCTGGCTTGCGATCGATCTTGGCGACCGGGTTGCCTTCCTCGTCCAGTTCGACGAAGTCGTTGGCGTCGCCCTGGGCGGCAGCCGGCGCGGCAGCCTTGCCTTCGAGGATCGAGTCGGCGGCAGCGCGGGCGTACAGCTGGATCGCACGGATCGCGTCGTCATTGCCCGGGATGGCGTAATCGACCAGTTCCGGGTTGTAGTTGGTGTCGACCACCGCGATGACCGGGATGCCGAGCTTCTTGGCTTCCTGCACGGCGATGTCTTCGTGGCCGATGTCGATCACGAACAGCGCGTCGGGCAGACGATTCATGTCCTTGATGCCGCCCAGCGAAGCCTGCAGCTTGTCGCGCTCGCGACGACGGGCCAGCACTTCGTGCTTGACCAGCTTCTCGAACGAACCGTCGGTCTCGGCCGCTTCCAGCTCCTTCAGGCGCGAAACGGACTGCTTCACGGTGCGGAAGTTGGTCAGCATGCCGCCGAGCCAGCGCGAGGTGACGAACGGCATGCCGGCACGTGCAGCCTCTTCAGCCAACGGCTCACGCGCCGAACGCTTGGTGCCGACGAACAGCACGGTGCCGCGCTTCTGCGCCAGCGCCGACAGGAAATTCATCGCGTCGGTGAACAGCGGCAGGGTCTTTTCGAGATTGATGATGTGGATCTTGCCGCGCGCACCGAAGATGTACGGGGCCATCTTGGGGTTCCAGTAACGGGTCTGGTGACCGAAATGGACGCCGGCTTCGAGCATCTGACGCATGGTGACTTGTGCCATGGGTGTAACTCCTGCTGTGGCCCTTGAAGGGCCTGGGGGTTGGGACCTCCACGCATCCCCGACTTCGACCGCGACCTGCCCGACGCAGTGATGAACTGCTGGTGGTGGGCAGGGCGCAGCACCCCGAAGGCGGTGCCGATACGTGTGTGGCGTTGGTTTGGGTGTTGTACCGCGGGGCGGTTACAATCCCGGTTCGCTTTGCGCTGCATCGACGGGCAAAACCGTCGCGTCAGGTCGGCAAAACTCCAAAATTATAGCCGGTGCGCCGGCAGTGCGGCAAGGTGCGGTGGATCAGCTTGATCCCCGGGCATTGTGGCGCCATCTGGGCTGGATCATGGCGATTACCCTGAAAACCCCTGAAGACCTGGCCGGCATGCGCGTGGCCGGCAAGCTGGCGGCCGAAGTACTGGCCATGCTGAAGGAGCATGTGAAACCCGGAGTCACCACCGAGGAACTGGACCGGCTCGCCCATGACCATATCGTCAACGTGCAGCTGGCGGTTCCGGCCAATGTCGGCTATCACGGCTTTCCGAAGACCCTGTGCAGCTCGGTCAATCACGTGATCTGCCACGGCATCCCGAGCCCTGGCAAGGTACTCAAGGACGGCGACATCGTGAATCTCGATGTCACCGTGATCAAGGACGGCTGGCACGGTGACACCAGTCGCATGTATTTCGTCGGCACCCCATCGGTGCTGGCCAGACGGCTGGTCGATACGACCTTTGAGGCGATGATGCGCGGCATCCAGGCTGTGCGTCCCGGCGCGACGCTGGGTGATGTGGGACATGCGATCCAGCAGCACGCGGAGGCGGCCGGTTTCAGCGTGGTGCGCGAATATTGCGGGCACGGCATCGGCAAGGTCTATCACGACGAGCCGCAGGTGCTGCATTACGGCAAGGCGGGTACCGGCGTCGAGTTGAAGAAGGGCATGACCTTCACGATCGAGCCGATGATCAATGCCGGCAAGTCGCAGACCAAGCAACTGCCGGATGGCTGGACCGTGGTGACCAAGGATCATTCGCTGTCGGCACAATGGGAGCACACCATCGCGGTGACCGACGATGGATTCGAGGTACTCACTGCCTGGCCGGATGCCTGAGTCAGGCAAACCGCCGTCGCGCCCGGTCGCCGCAAGCTGCGCATGATTTCGTTCCATCATCCCCGGCTTCCGGTCCGCGCTGAACCATGACGACACTTGCCTCCGTCGCTGCCTTGCCACCGTTGCCGCGCCTGCCGGTGGCGGTGCCGCGTTCCGGTGTTTCCGTCGAAGCGCGACGGGCGCTGCGGCAGTTGCTGGGCGACCTCGACCGTTCGCTCGCCAATGCCTTTCGTGATGGCGTCGATGCCAGCGCTCTGGCGCGTCGTCGCGGCGAATCGGTGGAACGAGTGGTGGCCCATGTGTGGATGGCCTGTCTGGGCGACGTTGGCGGAGCCACGCTGTTCGCGGTCGGCGGATTTGGTCGCGGCCTGCTGTTCCCGCATTCGGACGTGGATCTGCTGGCGCTGGTGATCGCGCCGCCGCCGCCGCGGCTGCGCGCGCTGGAGCAGTTTTTCACCACGCTGTGGGATATCGGCCTCAAGGTCGGTCATGCCGTGCGCGATCCGGCGCAATGCCGTGCGCTGGCAGCGCAGGATGCCAGCGTGTTCACCAGTCTGCTGGACGCGCACCGGCTGTCCGGCGATCCGGCACTGGACGCCAGTTTGCGGGCCATCGTCGACGATCCGGCGTTGTGGCCGCCGCGTGACTATCTCGCTGCGCGACTGGCCGAGCGCGATGCCAGGCATGCCCGCTACGACGACACTGCATACAACCTCGAGCCCAATCTCAAGGATGGACCCGGCGGCTTGCGAACGCTCGATTCGTTGCGCTGGATGGGTCGGAGGCTGGCGCATGCAGGTCATCTTTCCGACATGGTCGTCGAGGGCCTGCTCGATCCGGCCGAGCAGGCCACGCTGGAGCAGTCCGAGGCGACCCTGCGCCGCTATCGCTATGCGCTGCATCTTGAAGCCGGCCGGCCGGAGGAACGTCTGCTGTTTGACTACCAGCGTGCTCTGGCGACACGGCTGGGCTTCGAAGACGAGCACGCGAAGAATCTCGGCGTCGAGCAGTTCATGCAGGGCTACTACCGCGCGGCCAGCCAGGTCGATCGGCTCGGCGTGCAGATCGCCGAACGCTTCGAGGAAATGCTTGAGCCGCTGGGCCAGGCGGTGCCGATCGGCGACGAATTCCTGCGCTACGGTTCGCGACTGGCCGCACGCGATCCGGAACTGTTCCTGCGTCGCCCGTCCGCGCTGGTGGAGATCTTCATGGCGCGGCTGGACCAGCCTGGCGTGCTGGGTTTCAGCGCGGACACCATGCGGCGGATTCATCAGGCCACCGCTGCCCACGCCGGTACGCTGGCGGACGATCACGATGTGTTGGCGGCTTTCCTGCAGCTGCTGCAACGGGGCGCGCCAGCGGTGGAGGCACTCTGGCGCATGAACCGGCACGGCCTGCTGGCGGCAATTCTTCCCGCGTTCGGCAAGGTCTTCGGACGCATGCAGTACGACCTGTTCCATGTCTATACGGTCGACGAACATACCTTGCGCGTGCTGCGCACCATGGCGCGTTTCGCCGATCCTGCGGCACAGCGCGAATTTCCACTCGGCTGCGAGATCTGGCCGAAGCTGCCCAAGCCCGAGTTGCTGCTGCTGGCGGCGCTTTTCCATGACATTGCCAAAGGCCGCGGCGGCGATCATTCGGTACTTGGCGAGGACGATGCACGCGTGTTTTGTGCCCGGCTGGGACTTGTGCCGGCCGATATCGAGCGGGTGGCCTGGCTGGTGCGCTGGCACCTGTTGATGAGCACCACGGCGCAGCGGCAGGACATCACCGACCCGGAGGTGGTGCACCGTTTTGCGGAATCCACCGGCGACCGCGAACGGCTGGGTCAGCTCTATCTGCTGACCATCGCGGACATCATCGGCACCAGCCCGCGGCTGTGGAACGGGTGGAAGGACCGTCTGCTCGCCGATCTCTATACCGCCACCCGCTATGCCTTGCGCAGCGACGTGGCATTGCCGCGCGATGCCGGCGTGCGGGTGCGCGAGTGCTCCGAGCATGCGCTGGCGCTGCTGATGAACGAAGGCTTTGCCGAGAACGATGTCGTGCGCGCGTGGATCGATTTCCCGCAGCTCAGCTTCCTCCGCCATCGGCCGGAACAGATTGCCTGGCAGACCGCGGCGATCCTGCGCGCCAAGGCCGTCTCGCCGCTGGTCGCCGTGCATCCGTTGTCGGTGCGTGGCAGCACCGAACTGTTTGTCTATGCGCCCGATCGCGATGGCTTGTTCGCCACGGTCACCGCGGTACTCGACCGGTTGCGTTTTTCGGTGATGGAGTCGCGCATCCTCAGTTCGCCGACCGGCATGGCGCTGGACACCTTCCTGCTGCTTGAAGCGGATACCCAGCTGCCGGCCACTGAACTGCGCGCCGAGGAACTTCGGCAGCGCCTGCAGCGAGCACTGACGCAATCCACCGGCGTGCAGCCCAGCAGACGTGGCATGTCACGCCATCAAAAACATTTCCAGATGACGCCGAAGAT
This sequence comes from Rhodanobacter sp., assembly GCA_040004895.1. GTDB lineage: Bacteria > Pseudomonadota > Gammaproteobacteria > Xanthomonadales > Rhodanobacteraceae > Rhodanobacter. The sequence continues at coordinate 8,306 of JBDTZX010000496.1, forward strand.
CAGCTTCCATGCAGCCGGCGATCGCACCCAGCTGGCCCTGGTGGGGCCTGACCGGCCCGGTCTGCTGGCGGCTGTGGCGCAGGTGATGCAGAACGAGGAAGTGCGAGTGCACGATGCACGCATCGCCACGTTCGGCGAACGCGTCGAGGATTTCTTTCAGTTGACCGATCGTCGCAACATGGCACTCGATGCCGCGCAGCAGGAGCGACTGTTGCAGGCGCTGCTGGAGCGGATGGGTGCCGGCGACTGAGTTCGGCCGCGTTATCATCGCGGCGGCTGCGCTTCGCGGCGATGATGGAATCCCGGGCATGACGTACGCGCTGATCAAGACCCTGCATCTGCTGTTCGTGATCGCCTGGATGGCCACGGTGTTCTACCTGCCGCGCATCCTGGTGAACATGGCCGAGACCGCCAACGAGCCTGCGGTTCAGGCCCGACTGCAACTGATGGGGCGGCGCCTGTACAAATTCGGCCACGGCATGTTCGGCATGGCGTTCGTGTTCGGACTCACGCTCTGGCAGGGCTGGCGGGTGATTCCGGCGACCTTGCCGAACACGGTCGGACCGATGCACTGGATCGACGCCAAGCTGACCGTGGTAGCGGTGTTGCTGGCCTATTTCATCGTCTGCGGCCGCATGCTCAGACGCGCCGCCGCAGGAATGGCGCTGCCGTCGTCGCGCGCACTGCGCTGGCTCAACGAATTGCCGGTGCTGTTGCTGCTGGCGGTGATCTATCTGGTGATCGCCAAACCGTTCTGAAGAACGGTCAGCTGCTTGCCCGATACTGGCGATACCATGCCACGAACTTTTCAACGCCTTGTTCGATCGGCGTGCCGGGCGCATAGCCCACGTCCCGCCGCAGCGCCGATACATCGGCCCACGTGTCGGGCACATCGCCCGGCTGCATCGGCAACAGGCGCTTCTCGACAGTACGGCCCAGGTTCTGTTCCATCAGCTCGATGAAGCGCAGCAGTTGCACGGGCTGGTCGTTGCCCAGATTGTAGACGCGATACGGCGCGTTCGAGGTGCCCGGGTTGGGCCGTTCCGGGTCGTAGCCGGGGTCGGCTGCTGCCGGATGGTCGAGTGTGCGGATCACCCCTTCGACGATGTCGTCGATGTAGGTGAAATCGCGACTGTGGTGGCCATGGTTGAAGACATCGATCGGTTCGCCGCGGCTGATCCGGTCGGCGAACAGGATCGGTGACATGTCCGGCCGGCCCCACGGCCCGTAGACAGTGAAGAAGCGCAGGCCGGTCGTCGGCAAATCGTATAGATGGCTATACGTATGCGCCATCAGTTCGTTCGCCTTCTTGCTGGCCGCGTACAGGCTGACCGGATGATCGACCGCATCCTCGACCGCGAACGGCAGCTTGCGATTGGCACCGTAGACCGAACTCGACGATGCGTAGACCAGGTGTCCGACCGCGCCGTGTCGGCATGCTTCGAGAATGTTGACGAAGCCCACGAGGTTGCTCTGAACATACGTTCGCGGGTTCTGCAGGGAATAGCGCACGCCGGCCTGGGCGGCCAGGTTAACCACCCGTTGCGGCCTGAAATCGCCGAACGCCCGGTCGATCGCTGCGGCATCGGACAGATCGGCGCGCAGATGCGTGTAACCCGGATGATCGGCGAACAGGGCAAGTCGCGCTTCCTTGAGCGCCGGATCGTAGTAGCTGTTGTGGTTGTCGATGCCGAAGATTTCGTCGCCACGGGCGAGCAGGCGCTGCGCCAGAGCGGCGCCAATGAAGCCGGCGGTGCCGGTAACCAGGATGCGCATGAGATTCCCTCGGAATACTCGCTTCATTCTACCGTCAGGCATGCGCCGGCAGACCGCAAACGGAAGGATTGACAGCCGATTTGCGCTAAACTAGCGTCTCCACTTTACCCATCGACGAAGGTGGCCTGCGCCTGCGCAGGCCGTGCGTGCGACATGGCAACGACCCGTTTCCAGCACTGAACTCACCACGCCTCGTTTCCAGGAAAAGGGCGTCATGCCCTTTTTTGCTTTTCAGAGATTGGATTCCATGATTCAGATCACGTTACCCGATGGTAGCCAGCGGCCATTCGAGCATCCCGTTACCGTGCAGGACGTGGCCGCCTCAATCGGCGCCGGTCTGGCCAAGGCAACGCTTGCCGGCAAGGTCGACGGCAAGCTGGTCGATGCCAGCTTCGTCATCGAACGCGATGCCAGCCTGCAGATCGTCACCGACAAGAGTCCGGAGGCGCTCGAAATCATTCGCCACTCCACCGCGCACCTGATGGGGCAGGCGGTGCAGCGTTTGTACCCGGGTGCGCAGGTGACCATCGGTCCGGTGATCGACAACGGATTTTTCTACGACTTCGCCTACGAACGGCCGTTCACGCCGGACGACCTGCCGAAGATCGAGGCAGAGATGCAGAAGATCGTCGCAGAGCATCTGCCGGTGACGCGCAGCGTGAAGTCGCGCGACGAGGCCGTGACGTTCTTCCGCGGGCTGGGCGAGAACTACAAGGCAGAGATCATCGAGTCGATTCCGTCGGACGAACCGCTGTCGCTGTATTCGCAAGGCGAGTTCACCGATCTGTGTCGGGGGCCGCATGTGCCGGACACCGGCAAGCTGCGCGCATTCAAGCTGATGAAGGTCGCCGGCGCCTATTGGCGCGGCGATTCGAACAACGCGATGCTGACCCGCATCTATGGCACTGCCTGGCTCAGCGACAAGGACCTCAAGGCCCATCTCTACCAGCTGGAGGAGGCCGAGAAGCGCGATCATCGCAAGATCGGCAAGCAGCTGGATCTGTTCCATCAGCAGGAAGAAAGCCCGGGCATGGTGTTCTGGCACCCGAACGGCTGGGCGATCTGGCAGCAGGTCGAGCAGTACATGCGTGGTGTCTACAAGCGCAGCGGTTACCAGGAAGTGCGTTGCCCGATGGTGCTGGACGTGTCGCTGTGGAAGAAGTCCGGGCATTGGGACAACTACGCCGAGAACATGTTTTTCACCGAATCGGAAAAACACACGTACGCGCTGAAGCCGATGAATTGTCCGGGCCACGTGCAGGTGTACAACACCGGTTTGCACAGCTACCGCGAACTGCCGATTCGCTACGGCGAATTCGGCGGCTGCCATCGCAACGAGCCATCCGGTGCCTTGCACGGCATCATGCGCGTGCGTGCCTTCACCCAGGACGACGGACATATTTTCTGCACGCCGGAGCAGGTCGAGGCCGAAGTCACCGCGTTCCATCTGCAGGCGATGAAGGTCTACGCCGATTTCGGCTTCACCGATCTGGCGATCAAGCTGGCGCTGCGTCCTGAGAAGCGCATCGGCTCGGACGAGTTCTGGGATCGCACCGAAGGAATGTTGCGTCGCGCACTGCGCGCTGCGGGCGTGGAATGGGAGGAGTTGCCCGGCGAGGGCGCGTTCTACGCGCCCAAGATCGAGTACCACCTCAAGGACTCGATCGGCCGCGCCTGGCAGGTCGGTACCATGCAGGTCGATTTCATGATGCCCGAGCGCCTCGGGGCCGAATATGTCGACGAGCATTCGCAAAAACTGCATCCGGTGATGTTGCACCGGGCGA
>JBDTZX010000066.1:0-3511 GCA_040004895.1 Rhodanobacter sp.
ACCGTGCTGACCATGTGCTACGCGATCGGTCATATCTCGGGTTGCCACCTCAATCCCGCGGTCACCTGCGGCCTGGTCGCCGGCGGGCGATTTCCGGCGAAAGACCTGCTGCCCTATGTGGTTGCCCAGGTCCTCGGAGCGATCGCGGCGGCAGCCGTGTTGTATTTCATCGCCAGCGGCAAAGCAGGTTTCGATGCGGGTGCCAGTGGCTTTGCGTCAAACGGTTTCGGCGAGCATTCGCCCGGCGGCTATTCGATGGGCGCTGCAGCCGTGTGCGAGATGGTGATGACCGGTTTCTTCATCTTCATCATCATGGGCGCCACGCACAAGAGTGCACCGGTCGGTTTTGCCGGGATCACGATCGGCTTTGCGTTGACCCTGATCCACCTGATCAGCATCCCGGTCACCAACACCTCGGTGAACCCCGCGCGTTCGACCGGCGTGGCGCTGTTCCAGGGTGGCTGGGCGGTTCATCAGCTGTGGTTCTTCTGGGTGATGCCGATCATTGGCGCCATCATCGGCGGCCTGATCTATCGCTATTTCTGGAGCGAGCAGGCAGCGCTGCCGGACATCAAGGGCGATCACGCCTGAATCGTCGTGGATGGCATGGCGCGCGACTTCGCGCGCCATGCCTACGCCGCCATGAACGGAACGCATCGGGTTCGCTCGGTATTGGCCATCAGGCATCACGAAAACCCAGTGCCATCACGTCGGCGATGGCATCGGTTTCGGCCAGGCACATCAGCCAGCGCTCGATGCCCAATGCCACGCCGGCACAGTCGGGCAACCCGTCCAGCACGCCGAGCAGCGCTTCGTCCATCGGCATTTCACCCACGCCACGAGCCCGACGTACCGCGTTGTCGTGCGCGAAGCGCGCACGCTGCTCGGTCGCATCGTTCAGCTCGTGGTAGCCATTGGCCAGTTCGTGCGGCCCCAGATAGAGCTCGAAGCGTTCGGCCAGTGGCGGCTCGCCCGGGCGGATCCGGGCCAGGGCGCACTGGCTCGCGGGATAATCGTGAATCACCGTGATGCAGTCGCGCGCAAACGCGGGTTGCAGGTGGTGCGTGATCAGCAGGTCGAGCCAGTCGTCGCGTCCGAGGCCGTCCGCGCTGATGCCGAAGCGGGCCAGCGGTGCGCACAACTCGTCGAGTGAGGCGTGCAGCGGATCGATGCCCAGTTGATCGAGGAACAGCTGGCGATAGCTTTCGATGCGGATTTCGGCGCGCCGGCCGACCATGGCCAGACCCTCCTCAACCAGCTCGATGGTTTCCCGCATCAGCCGTCGGTGGTCCCAGCCGAGGCGATACCATTCCAGCATGGTGAACTCGGGATTGTGCCTGCCGCCGACCTCACCGTTGCGGAACACCCGCCCCATCTCGTAGCAGTCACCGAGCCCGGCGGCGAGCAGGCGTTTCAACGGAAACTCCGGTGAAGTACGCAGCCAGCGCTCGCGTGCGCCGGCATCGACATGGCCGTTGAACGTCGTGCTGAAACTCTGGATGTTCGGATCGGTGTTGCCGGCAGCGGAGAGAATCGGAGTTTCAACTTCGAGCACATGGCGCCTGGCAAAGAACGTCCGGATCAACGCATAAAGCTGCGCACGCAACCGCAAAGAAGAATGCAGCGACTGTCGCGACATCAATGCATGCCCGCATGCTTGTCAAGCAAGGCGACAAGCTCTGCCTCGTCGCGGATTTCCACACCCAGTTCACGCGCCTTGTCGAGTTTGGAGCCGGCCGCTTCGCCGGCCACCACGAAGCTGGTTTTCTTCGAGACCGATCCGGAAACCTTGGCACCAAGCGCCTCGAGTCTCTCCTTCGCTTCGTCGCGGCTCAGCGATTGCAAGGTTCCGGTCAGCACAATCGTCTGCCCCGCCAGCGGCACGTCTGTCGCGCGGGCGTCTTGCGGAGTGACCGCCAGCAATCTCTGCATGGAGGATTCAGCCGCACGAAGCTGCGCGACGGCCGATACGTCAGCGAGCGATGCGGCCAGGTTGGCAGCGACGGCCTGTGGGAGGCGTACGGCGCTCCAGCGCAATGGCTCCGCTTCGATCAGACTGTCCAGTGTGGGGTACTGCTCCACCAGCAAGGACGTGCTTTTCGGGCCGAGCTTGTTGATGTTCGCGCCGTCAAGCAGCACGGCAAGGCCCAGTCGTTGGCGCAGCTTCGGCGACGGCTCCCCTTCATCGCTGAATACGATTCCGGTCGCCAGCAACGCGTCGACCACCGCCTGATTGCCTTTCTGCTCGAAGAACGCGGCGATCGAACTTGCCACTTCGCCGCCGACATCGGGCAACACACGCAGCACCTGCGCGGGCGTGCTGCGCACGAACTCGAGACGACCCAGCCAAGCCGCCAGGGTTTTGGCGGTGCTTTCGCCAATGTGCATGATGCCCAGTGCATAAAGAAAGCGGGCAAGCGTGGTGCGCTTGCTTGCTGCGATCGCCTCGACGAGGTTCTCCGCCCACTTGGTCGCCACCTTGCCTGCCTTGACGGTTTCAGGCGTGGTGTCGTCGCGCTCGTCGGCGCGGCGTTTCATCTCGACGAAATTGTCCACGCCCAGCGCGTACAGGTCGGCGGGTGTATGCACCATCTCCAGTTCAACCAGCGCGTCGATGATCCTCTCACCGAGCCCGTCAACGTCCATCGCCCGGCGCGAGGCGAAATGGAACAGCGCCTCTTTGCGCTGTGCAGCGCAGATCAGACCGCCGGAGCAACGCCATGCAGCAGCGCCTTCTTCGCGCACCAGTTCGGAATCGCATACCGGGCAGCGCGCAGGCATCACCCACGGCACCGTGCCGGATGGGCGCTGGTCAAGAATCACCCGCACCACTTCGGGGATGACGTCGCCGGCGCGACGCACAATCACCGTGTCGCCGATACGCACGTCGAGTCGTTCGATCTGGTCGGCGTTGTGCAATGTCGCGTTGGTTACCGTGACACCACCCACCTGCACCGGCGCGAGCCGTGCAGTCGGCGTCGCCGCACCAGTGCGCCCGATGCGTACATCGATGGCCTCGACCGTGGTGGTCTGCTCCTGCGCCGGAAACTTGTGCGCGATGGCCCAACGCGGTGCTCGCGACACGAAACCCATCTCGCGCTGGCCGGCATAGTCGTCCAGCTTGTAGACCACGCCATCGATGTCGTAGGGCAGCGAATCGCGCTTCGCGCCGATCCGATGGTAGTAGGCGATCAAGCCATCGAAACCTTTTGCGGTGTCGACTTCCGGCGACACCGGGAAACCCCATTCGCGCAATTGCTGCAACGTCTGCGAATGGGTCGAAGGCAGCTCGCCGCCCTCGACAACACCCACCGCGTAGGCAAAAAAACTCAGCCGCCGTTTCGCGGTGATCGCCGGATCAAGCTGTCGCAACGAACCGGCCGCGCCATTTCGCGGATTGGCCAGGGTCTTCTCACCCTGCTTGCGGGCATGCGCGTTGAACGCCTCGAAATCCTTGTGCAGCATCACCACTTCCCCGCGCACCTCCAGCACGTCGGGCCAGTGCCTGACG
>JBDTZX010000062.1:0-3510 GCA_040004895.1 Rhodanobacter sp.
TCGGTCGGCACGCCCGCCGCCTGCAGCACCACCGTGGGCAGGAATGCGATGTCCAGCATCGGGTAGCTCGGTATCGGCGTGCCGGCGAAATTGCTTTTCACCATGTAATACGTGAGGTAGTCGCGATAGGGCTGCAGCGGCAGCGGCCAGCTGCGCTGCAGGTTGCGGATCATGCCGCCGAACGATGGCTGGTGATCGCCGAAATGCACCAGCACGGTCGGCTGCGGACGATCGAGGAAATCGTGTTCCAGCCCGCGCATCGCCACCGCGGAATCGTGCAGGCGGTAGAGATAGGTGTCGAAATTTAGCGCGGGCTGATGCTTGAGTCCCTGCAGCAGATTGCTGTACGGCGCTGGCAGGTCCTCCATCGGATCGTCGTCATGCGGGCCGTGCTGGTGCAGGGTCAGGATCATCACGAACACCGGCTGTCCGGGCTTTTTCACCTTGTCGTAGATGCGCTTGGCGGCAGCGAACATCTGCGCATCCGACTCCTCCCATTCTTCCAGGCCCAGTTCGGCGGCGTCGTACAAATGGTCGAAGCCGTACGACTGGTACGCATTGCGTCCGTTGATGAAGCTGCCTTCGGTCGGATAGATCGCGATGGTGCGGTAGCCAAGCCGGCGCAGCTGCAACGCCAGTGCATCGTGCACGCGGGGCGCCAGCACGTACGGCGCGTACATCCCGCCCGGACCGAAGATGTCCTGCGGCATGCCGGTGAGCGAGGCGAATTCGCTGACCCAGGTGCCGCCGCCAAAGGTGTGCACGCGCATGGGGCCGTGGGCACGCGTGCGTGCATCGGCCTGGAACATCGACACGCGGCATTGCGCCACGCTGCAGACGGTGTAGTTGGACGGATCGAAGGTACTTTCCTCCAGCACCTGCACGATGTCCGGATACGGCGGATGCGTCACGCCCGGCTCGCCCTGCGCGGTGGCTCCCCACGACTGTTCGGCCACGGCGTCGCTGCTCATCGCCGGCAGCTTGACGTCGGAGTCACGGAAGTTGACGAAGAAGTTGGTCATCTGCGCGTCGTCGGACAATTTCTCCCACACATCGCGCGAATGCACCGGTGCGAACGGCCCGGTCGGCAGCATGCACACCCAGAACGCGAAGGCACACAGCGTGAATCCGCCCGCCCGCACCCACACTGAGCCACGTCCGGGACGCGACGGCACACGGCGGTCCCAACGCCACACCGCCCACAGCAGCGGCGGCAAGCCGAGGCACAGGCCGATGCCCAGCGCGTAGAGATGCGGGTAGTGCCGCAACGTATCCATCAGGCTGGTGCCGGCGAAATAGATGAAGTCCGACGGCATCAGCGACGAATCGAGATAACGCAGCTTCAACACCGAGATGAACTTCAACGCCACGAACAGGCCGCCGCCGACCAGCAGCCCGATGGCGAAACGCCCGGACAGAAACAGCAGCATGCCGACCGTGCACAGCATCAACGCCGCGATGAAGCCCTGCTGCAGCGGCTGCGGCTCCTGCATCGCGGTGACGCCCAGGCACAGACCGAACACCGCCAGCGCGCAAAGCGGCAGCAGCACGTCCCGCGCGCGGCGTAAGAAGTTTCGACGCATGAATGGTTGTCCCCCTGACAGGACCCGGCTGTCACCGGAGCGCCATCTTACGGTCTTGAGCCTGCAGCAAGCAGCCTGGTTCGCGATGCCGTTCCACTGGCGTTGGGAATGCCGCGAGGTGATTCGCGGGAAAGCGGCATCCCGATCTGCTAGTTTTCCCGCTTCCAATTGCATGCCGCACGGGATCCCATGTCGCCACGTCCACGCTCCATCGCCGTCTTCACCGCCGTACTGCTTGCCGGCTGCGCCACGCAAGGCTCCAGGCCGATCAACCTGCCCGATGGCGCGCGCGCGAAAGTGGCGATCCTGGAAACCACCGACATCCACTCCAACGTGCTCGGCTACGACTACTACAAGCTCAAGCCGGACGACGAGCTGGGTTACGAGCGCACAGCCACGCTGATCCGCCGGGCGCGCAGCGAGTTTCCGAACAGCTTCCTGTTCGACAGCGGCGACACCATCCAGGGCAGCGTGCTCGCCGACTACCAGGCATTGATCAAGCCGGTGGCCTGCGACCAGGAGCTGGCGATCTACCGCGCGATGGACACCATGGGCTACGACGGCGGCACCGCCGGCAATCACGAATTCAACTACGGCCTGGGTTTTCTCTCGCAGGTCACCGGCACGCCGATGAACGTCGATGGCGGCCACGCCGACCATTGCGCCGGCCCGCACTTCCCGCTGGTACTGTCCAATGTGGACAGCACGCGCGACGGTGCACCGATCTTCAAGCCGTGGACGGTGGTGACGAAAACCATCGAGGCATACACGCCCGACGGCAGCAAGGTCCGCGTGCCGCTGCGCATCGGCATCATCGGTTTCACGCCGCCGCCGATCATGCAGTGGGACAAGCAGAAACTCGGCGGCAAGGTCACCGTCAGCGGTGTGGTCGAGGCGGCGCAAAAGTACATTCCGCAATTGCAGGCGCAGCATCCGGACCTGATCGTGGCGATACTGCATGGCGGCCTCGACACCTCGCCATACACGCCGCAGATGGAGAACGCCGGCTGGTATCTCGCCGGCGTGCCAGGCATCGATGTGCTGCTGCTCGGCCATTCGCATACCGAGTTTCCAGGCCCGCACTACGCCGGCATGAAGGATGTCGACGCCCGGCTGGGTTTCGTGCGCAACGTGCCGGCGGTGATGGGCGGATTCTTCGGCCGCGACCTGGGCGTGATCCAGCTTGTGCTGAACCGCCAGCGCGACCGCTGGGTGGTCGACCTCAACAACACGCACAGCGAAGTGCGGCCGATCTGCAGCAAGTCCGGCAACCCGAACACGTCGGACAAGCAAGCGGTCGCGTGCGTGCCGACCGATCCGCAAATCGCGCCGCTGGTGCAGCAGGCGCAGCAAGCAACGATCGCCTATGTCAACACGCCAATCGGCGAGAGCATGCTGCGCATGAGCAGCTACTTTGCCGACGAGGGCAACATGACCGCGCTCTCCCCGGTCAACGCCGCGCAGGCCGATTATGTGCGCGGTGAACTGCCGCGTTCGCATCCGGAACTGCGCGATGTGCCGGTGCTTTCTGCCGCCGCCGGATTCCGCACCGGCTTCGGTGGCCCCGACGACTACACCGATGTCGCGCCCGGTCCGCTCACCCTGCGCAGCGCCGCCGACCTGTACTACTACCCGAACACGCTGGCCGCAGTGAAAACAGACGGCGCCGGACTCAAGGCCTGGCTGGAACAATCGGCGCATCGCTTCAACCAGATCGATCCGACCAAGGCAGGCGAGCAGCCGCTGATCAGCAAGCATTTCGTCGGCTACAACTTCGATCAGATCCAGGGTGGCGTCCACTACGTCATCGACGTGTCGAAACCCGCCGGCCAGCGCATCACCTCGCTAACCTACCGGGGCAAGCCAGTAGTGCCGACCGAACCCTTCATCATCGTCACCAACAACTACCGCGCCAGCGGCGGCGGCC